>CAYGGD010000050.1:0-13751 GCA_964349315.1 uncultured Muribaculaceae bacterium | reverse complement strand
CTTTAATCATTCAAAAATTTATGAAAAAATTTTTCATGTTTTTGGCAGTAATTGGTTTCATTGCCATATCTGCACAGTATGCAGCTGCTCAAACACCGGATCCTGCAACTGACCTGTCAGTTCAACAGGAAATGCCTATTCACCAGCAGCTAAAAACCAAATTTATCGAAGGTGGTGCCAGTTTTATGGCTGTCGTTTTGATGTGTCTTATTTTTGGTCTTGCTATTGCTATCGAGAGAATTATTTATCTTAATATGGCAACAACTAACACCGAAAAACTTCTCAAGCAAATTGAAGAGGCTATGGCCACAGGAGGAATTGAGGCAGCAAAAGATATCTGCCGCAATACCAGAGGACCTGTTGCAAGCATTTTCTTCCAAGGTCTTTCACGCGCCGACGAAGGTATCGAGGTTGTTGAAAAATCAGTTGTTTCATATGGTTCAGTTCAGATGAGCCAGCTGGAGAACGGTCTTTCATGGATTCAGCTATTTATATCAATCGCTCCGATGTTAGGTTTCATGGGTACAGTTATTGGTATGATTGCAGCTTTCGACGCCATTGAAGCAGCCGGTGATATTTCACCTAACCTTGTTGCCGGTGGTATTAAAGTGGCCCTTATCACAACCGTTACCGGTCTTATCGTAGCGATTATCCTGCAAATCTTCTACAACTACCTTATTGCAAAAATTGACTCTATAGTTGTTTCAATGGAAGATGCATCTATCTCGCTAATCGATATTTTGGTAAAAGTTAAAAAATAGTTGAACTATGTCTAAATTCATTAAATACTTACTATACGTGCTGATGGGGCTGGGGGTAATCCTTACCATTGCCTTCTTCAGCAACAAAGATGGTATGCTGGACACTTACCTGTTCTTCGCATACATACTCTTTGGTGTAGCTGCAGTATTGTCAATTGTGCTTCCACTTGTTGGTATGATAAAGAACCCCAAATCACTTAAAAAGGTTCTTTTCGGCATAATCCTGGCTGCTGTGGTAATTGGGTTCTCATATTTGCTGGCATCCGGTGATCCCGTGCCAGTAAACACTACGACAGAACCCGCTGCATCAACTTTTAAAATTACAGACACCGGTTTAATAATTACATACCTGCTTCTTGGCGTATCATTTATTTCGATTATTGCAGGAAGTGTTGTTAACATGGTAAGAAACCGTTAATTATTTATAATAATATGGCAAGACCAATACAGGAAATCAATGCAGGTTCGATGGCCGACATAGCCTTCTTGCTTCTCATATTCTTTCTGATGGTTACCACGATGGATACAGAGGCAGGCTTGCAACGCCGTTTACCGCCAATGCCGGACGAGAATCAACAGCAGGACGATGTCATGATCAACCGTAGGAATATACTGGTTGTTCGTATAAACGACAATGACCGTCTGTTTGCCGGTGGCGACATGATGGATGTTAGTCAGCTTAAAGATAAGGCGAAGGAATTCCTGACAAATCCTGCAAACGACGAAAATCTTCCAGAAAGGGAAGATAAGGAGATTGAAGGTTTTGGCACTTTTGCCGTATCCAAAGGGGTAATTTCGCTGCAAAATACACGGGGAACCAGTTACAAGGCATATATAGATGTTCAGAACGAACTTGTTAATGCCGTTAACGAAATTCGCGATGATTTTGCAAGGCAAAATTTCGGAAGACCTTACAACTCTCTTGACGACGACAAACAGAGAATAGTAAGAGAGGCAATCCCTCAGAATATTTCCGAGGCAGAACCTAAGGATACGGGAAGAGGTAGAAATCGATAAAAAAGTTAAGTACTATGGCAAAATTTTCAAAAAAAGGTAAAAAAGGCGCACCGGCTCTAAGCACGGCGTCACTACCCGATATTGTCTTTATGATTTTGTTCTTCTTTATGGTTTCTACAAGCATGCGCGAAACAGACCAACTGGTTATCGTAAGAGTGCCTGAAGCTTCAGAAATTGCAAAACTTGAAAGAAAAGACCTTGCTGCATACATTTATGTAGGATCACCTGTACTCAGCAGACAAGCTCGGTATGGAACCGATGCACGTATTCAGCTGAATGATGCTTTCAAAACAGTGGATGACATCAGAGACTTTATCGCTGCAGAACGCGAAACCATGAGTGAAGCAGACCGTCAGTTTATGACAGTATCTATAAAAGCAGATGAGAATGTCCGTATGGGTATCATAACAGATATCAAACAGGAACTAAGAAGAACATCTGCTCTTAGAATTATGTACAACGCAAGAAGAGCTGAATAAATAAGGCTCTACTAACATTTTGGTATTAATCAAGAATGGGTGTCTTTTGAACAGAAGGTCACCCATTCTTGTATATGTATAGTATAACATTAAACCAACCAAATAATGAAAAGGATTATTTACACTCTATTTTTGATATTTGCCGTAGTTTCATCTGCGATTTCACAGGATATGCCTATGAGAGGAATGTCGCAGAGGGGAACTATGGAACCTCCTAAATTTGTATTTCTCTTTATCGGCGACGGGCTTGGATTTGCTCATGTCTCTCTTGCAGAGGCATATCTCTCTTCGCAAAAGGGTGAAATCGCAAACGAATCACTCTCCTTTACCCGTTTTCCTGTTATGGGAATGGTTTCAACTTTCTCTGCAAACACATACATCACCTGCTCCTCCGCTGCCGGAACTGCTCTGGCAACCGGCCACAAGACTAATAACGGAATGCTTGGAATAGATCCCGAAGGCAATAAACTCAGAAGTATTGCTTATGACATTAAAAAGAAGGGGATGAAGGTGGGCATTGTATCTAATGTTACTATCGACCACGCAACACCTGCTGCATTTTATGCAAGCAGCAACAGCCGCAACAACTATTACGAAATAGCTACACAGATTCCTGAGAGTGGTTTCGATTTCTTTGGTGGTGGTGGATTTGCGCAACCAACCGGTCCGGATAAAGACCAAAAGGATATATATAAGGTACTGGAAGATGGTGGCTACGCTGTTGCCCGTGGTATTCAGGAGTATATGAGTAAAAAAGGGGCTCCCAAATTGGCTCTTTTCCAAGATCACGGTAAAGAGGAGGCGTTACCATATGTCATAGACAGAGATCAGAGCGACCTTACTCTGTCACATGTTGTTGCTGCAGCCGTTGACTACCTATACGATACAGAAGGGTTCTTTATTATGGCCGAAGGTGGCAAAATTGATTGGGCTGCTCACAGCAACGATGGAAAGACTACCATTCTTGAAACACTCGATTTTGCAGATGCAGTTGAAGTTGCATATCAGTTTTACCTAAAATATCCTAACCAGACACTTATAATTGTTACATCCGACCACGAAACAGGTGGATTAACACTGGGTCGTGAAAGAGGATATGTGCTTAATTTAAAAGAGCTTGAGCCTCAAGAAAATTCTATGGTTGTTGATAAAGAGAAAGCACCATTTTTTACTGAATTGAACAAAAAATCGAATATTGGCTGGACAACCTCTTCACATACAGGAGCCGCTGTTCCAATTTATGCAATTGGAGCAGGTAGCAGATTCTTTGGAGGAAGAATGGATAACACCGATATTCCTACACGCATTCTGAGAGTTCTTGGCATTGAGGCAAAATAAAAATGTTCCTTTAACTTCAGTAATTATGTTGAAAAAACAACTTCTCACTTTTGTGCTATTTGCAATAGTGTCATTATCTGTTGCACAACCGCTTCCTAAAAGAGAATTCCGGGGTGCCTGGATTCACACTGTAGGTAACCAACAGTTTAAAACCATGCCCGGTGACTCGATTAGAGAGATGTTAAGAAACACCCTTGATGTTTTTGAAAAGGCCGGAATTAATGCAGTAATATTTCAGGTAAGACCACAGGCTGATGCCTTTTATGTTTCCGATATAGAGCCCTGGAGCCGATTCCTTGCAGGAGAACAGGGAGTTGCACCTGACCCTGTCTGGGACCCTCTTCAATTTATGATAGAGGAGTGTCACAAGAGAGGGATGGAGTTGCATGCATGGTGCAATCCCTACAGGGTGACATCCAACGACAGGGAACAACTCTATCCGGGGCACCTCTATTTCAGAAAACCGGAAATATTCAAGAGATACGGAACGCAGCTCTATTTCGATCCCGGTGAGCCGGAGTCGGTAAAACATACCGTTAAGGTAATTGCCGACATCGTATCGCGCTACGATGTTGATGCCATACATTTTGACGACTACTTTTACCCCTACCCTCTTGCTTTCGAAGAGTTTCACGACGATGCCTCTTTTGTGAAGTATGCCGAGAAGCAGGGCTTCGAATATTGGCAAAAAAACGACTGGAGAAGAAATAATGTCACGACTTTGATTAAAGAGCTTAATGATACAATCAAGGCAATAAAGCCATGGGTAAGGTTCGGGATAAGTCCTTTTGGAATACACCGTAATTTAAAAGATACCCCTGACGGCAGTGGTAGCAATACTAATGGTCTCTCTAACTACGATCAGCTTTTTGCAGATGTTCCGCTATGGGTAAAAAACGGATGGATAGATTATAATGTCCCACAGCTCTACTGGAAAATCGGCCATCCTGCTGCCGATTACAAAACCTTGATTGAGTGGTGGAATCGCTCTAACTACGGAGAGCACCTTTATATTGGGCAAAGTATCGGTACTTTTTCTGAGCCCGATTTAGATGTGCCCTCAAACACTCAGTTCGGTGCAAAAATGAGAATGGTCAGAGAGTTACCGCATGTTCACGGAAACGTTTGGTGGCCCGGATGGAGTCTTGTACGAAATCCAAACGGATTTACAGACTCTCTTGTTCAAAACTACCAGAGATACCCGGCACTTATTCCTCCATACACAAATCTTGACAGCATCCCCCCTGCTGCTGTGCAGAGAGTGACTTTTAGAAACCGGACTCTATCATGGAATCATAACGACAACGGAGATCCCATGCAAACAGCTCAGTTTTTTGCAGTATACCGTTTTCCGGCAGGTGTTACAACTGACATTAACGACACTCGATATCTTGTAAAAGTTGTAAACTCAAATTTTTATAAAGTAGATTCTGAGATGGTTCCTGAGGGAACGCACTACTATGTAGTAACCGCCATAGATCGGTGCCGTAACGAAAGTCCGGAATCGAAGCCATTAAGAGTGAGACATTAAAAATGTTATTATTGTGGTTTAGCGGCAATTTTGTAAATTTGCCGCTAAATTTTTATTGCACTATTATATTGTAAAAATGATGAAAAGCCAGACAAGAACCAAAATAGCCGAAATTCTCAAAATGGAGCCCGGTATCAATGTGATGATTAAGGGATGGGTAAGAACAAAAAGAGGTAATAAGAATGTATCATTTATTGCTGTTAACGACGGCTCTACCGTTAAGAATATACAGGTAGTATTTGATGCAACTATTTTTTCCGAAGAGATGTTAAAAGGAGTAACTACAGGTTCGTGTATAGGTGTCACAGGAACTCTCGTTCCTTCGCCGGGAAGTGGTCAGTCAGTTGAGGTAAGCGCAGAAAATGTTGAGATATACGGAACTGCAGACCCAAACAGCTACCCGCTGCAAAAGAAGGGTCATACAATGGAGTTCCTTCGAGAAATTGGGCATTTAAGACCCCGGACCAACACTTTTGGCTCAATATTCAGAATAAGACATGCAATGGCATTTGCCATACATAAATATTTTAACGACAAAGGATTCTACTACCTGCACACACCCATTATCACGGCATCGGATGCCGAAGGTGCAGGTGCAATGTTTCAAGTTACCACTCTCGATTTAAATAATCCGCCCAGAACAAAAGAGGGTAAAATTGATTATTCTCAGGACTTTTTTGGCAAAATGGCAAATCTTACTGTAAGCGGACAACTCGAGGGAGAGCTGGGAGCTATGGCTCTGGGTGAAATCTATACTTTCGGACCAACATTCCGTGCAGAAAACTCAAACACGCCAAGACACCTCTCAGAGTTCTGGATGATTGAACCGGAGATGGCCTTTTACGAAATAAAAGAGAATATGGACCTTGCCGAAGATTTTATCAAATATCTTGTAAGGTATGCTCTTGAAAACTGCAAGGATGATTTACAATTCCTTAACGACATGTTTGATAAAGAGCTGATAGAGAGGTTAAACAGCGTTGTTAATACAGATTTTGTAAGACTCACATACACAGAGGGTGTCGATATTTTAGTTAAGTCGGGGCAAAAATTTGAATTTCCTGTTTCGTGGGGAACCGATTTACAGAGTGAGCATGAAAGATATCTGGTAGAAAAACACTTTAAAAAACCGGTGATTCTTACTGATTATCCTAAAGAGATCAAGGCCTTTTATATGAAGCAGAATGAAGATGGAAAAACAGTAAGGGCTATGGATATTCTCTTTCCAAAAATTGGAGAAATAATTGGTGGTTCGCAAAGAGAGGAGTCACTTGAAAAGCTTGAAAAAAGAATTGAAGAGATGGGTATGGATACAGAGGGGTTATGGTGGTATCTGGAAACCAGAAAATATGGAACAGCACCCCATTCAGGCTTTGGTCTCGGATTTGAGCGTCTTTTACTCTTTGTTACCGGAATGACTAACATCCGGGATGTTATTCCATTCCCAAGAGCTCCTAAAAACGCTGAATTTTAAAAAAAGTATTATGCTTGTTATTGGAATAGCCGGGGGAACCGGCTCCGGCAAAACGACGGTAGTCAGAGAAATTATTAAAATCCTCTCCGACAACGAAGTTGTAGTAATACCCCAGGATTCATATTACAAGGATAATAGTCACCTTCCCATAGAGGAGAGACTCGAACTAAACTTCGACCATCCCGATTCTGTCGACTTTAAACTGCTTATCAAACATCTTAAAGAGCTTAAAGCTGGTAAAGTTGTAGCTCAGCCGGTTTACTCATACCTTACCTGTTCGCGCTCCGATACAGACACTGTTCCGGTAAGACCTTCGAAAGTTGTTATAGTAGAAGGTATTCTTATTTTTACCTGTCCGGAACTCCGTAGTTGCATGGACATTAAAGTTTTTGTTGATGCCGACGCCGACGACCGCCTTGGCAGGGTGATAACAAGAGATAATCTTGAACGGGGAAGAACTATCGAAAAAGTTTTAGAGAGGTACGAAAAAACTGTTAAACCTATGCACCTGCAGTTTATAGAGCCAAGCAAAAGGTACGCCGACATAATTATTCCTCAGGGTGGACACAATCAGGTAGCGATTGGTATCCTTCTTGCAACCATAGAAAAAGCACTTGGAAGAAAATAATGTTCAAAAGAGACAACAATGCGGGATTATACCTGACCGTAGCATTTCACCTGTTGCTGCTAATAATAATGCTTGCAACCAGGATAAATTTTTTGCTCCGGGAAGAGACCTCATTTATTCTTGACTTTACCAAAGAGGAGCTTTTAGAGGAGATTGCCCGGCAAGAGAAAATAAGGGACGAAATAAGCAGGGAAATTGACGATCTGCTATCGGGAAGAACACCTGTACGAAATGTAGTTGTCGACCAGTCGTCACGCACCGGCGCTCAGCTAAGAGACGACAGATACCGCGATCCTTCTCAGATATATGACGAAGCCAGAAGACTCCAGGAGAGTCTTGATGCTGCCAGAAGAGCAGCCGAAGCAGAGAGAGGAACCGATCTGGTTGCAAATCCCGCTCAACAGGAGCAGATAAGAGAACAGGAGAGCTACAAGGGGCCGTCAGTAATCTCATATCTTTTAGAGGGCAGAAAAGCAATGAATTTACCCATTCCTGTATACAAATGTGTTGCTGGGGGCGATGTCGCTGTTGCAATTGTGGTTAACAGAAGAGGTTATGTTACAAATGCAATGGTTATTCCCGGCCGCTCATCATCAGATAACTGCCTGCAGGAGTATGCAATAAGGGCGGCAAAATCGTCAAGATTCACCGCCTCTTCTACTGCTCCCGACCGTCAGCCGGGAGAAATTGTTTACCGTTTTATTGCTCAATAGCGGCTTTTACAAAATTATCCCGCTCAAGTAAAACCGGATAAAATGTATTATCGTCCAGTGGGGTATATCTTCCGATATAGGCCTTGATATGGTTCATTATTACATCTTTACTCTCTACCCACTCTGCCTTTGGAGCTATAACTCCGTTCTCACGGGCATACTCCAAAAAACGGCTTTCAAAATCTTCCCCTTCAAAGAACTGGTGATACTCTTCTAGCGTTGTTATAGTATTTATCTTTTGCCTAAACTGATCGGCCATAAGAGCACTAAACTTAAAGGTTAATCCGAGATTCGACGATTTTATTAAAAAAGGAGTTACCCCAGTAGTGTCAATCGGAACAAATATGTCAGGTATAATTCCTCCTCCGCCAAAGACAACCTTTCCTCCTGGGGTGACAAACCTGAGAGAATCGCTTACTCTTATGCTGTCGGCGCTAATCATCTCTCCATGACGGTATCTCTCCAGAATATCTTCGCGGTAGTTATCTTCCTGATATGGTTTTTGAATTGAGCGGCCTGTAGGAGTATAAAAACGGGCTACGGTTAGTCTTATCCCCGAGTTATCAGAAAAATATACTGGTTCCTGAACAAGCCCCTTACCAAAAGAGCGCCTGCCCACAATTATACCTCTGTCGTTGTCTTGAATAGCACCCGCGACAATCTCACTGGAAGATGCAGAGCCCTCATCTATAAGTATCTTAAGCTGTATATCGCGATACTTTCCGCTGTTGTCTGCGTGGAAATCCTGTCTGGGCCTTTTTCTGCCCTGCATATACACAATAAGCTCTCCTCTGTTAAGGAATTCGTTAGAGAGCAGCAATGCTTGATCGAAATATCCTCCCGAGTTTCCTCTAAGGTCGAATATCAGTGATGTCATCCCTTTTTTCCTAAGAATTGACATAGCATCCAAGAACTCCTTGTAACTTGTTCTGGTAAATTTAGAGAGTTTTATGTATCCAGTTGTGTCGTTAATCATGTACGAAACATCTAAACTTTTAAGTGGAATTTTATCTCTTTTGATATTAAAGGATATAGGATTTTTGATACCTACTCTTTTTACCGAAACGCTAACCATTGTACCGGATGGCCCCCTAAGTTTAGCCACAAGAGAATCCTGATTCATATTATTTCCGGCAACAACCTCTTTATCAACCATAACAATACGATCTCCCGACATTATCCCAGCTCTTTCAGAGGGCCCTCCAGATATTACATTTATTACCACGGCGGTGTCGTTGGGAACATTAAACTGAATTCCGATACCGTCGAAATTACCAATAAGCTGTTCCTCTGCACTCTGCAGCTCTTTTGGAGTGAGGTAAAGAGAGTGAGGATCCAGTTTTTCCAATATCAAAGGTATAGTCTCTTCTGTAATTCTAGAGTAATCTACATCATCTACATAATGGGCATCAACCTGCGAGAGAATCAGTGCAAGTTTGTTCCACCTTTCCTGATTAATCTTTAACTCTTTTGATGTGATAAAAGTGGAGAAAACCTTATAGGAGAGTGCTCCAAGCAAAAAAATGACTATTGCCAGTGTTAGCGCATTAGAACCAAACCTTTTAAAATACCTACTCATAATAGTCGTTGTTAGTCGTTAAGATTCAAAATTTCTACCCCTGCCCTTTTCAGTAAATCTATACCGTCTGTAACCGAGTAGCTGTTTTTATATACAAGCCTTTTTATACCTGCCTGAATTATCAGCTTAGAGCACTCAAGACAGGGAGCAGTGGTAACATACATAGTTGCACCTGCACTGCTGTTTCCCGACTTTGCCACTTTTGTTATTGCATTTGCCTCGGCATGCAGCACATACGGTTTTGTTTTACCTGTTTCCTCATCTTCGCATATATTTTCGAATCCGGCAGGAGTGCCATTGTATCCGTCTGATATAATCATTTTATCTTTTACCAATAAAGCACCAACCTTTCTCCTTTTACAGTAGGAATTGTGTGCCCAAATCTCAGCCATATCCAGATAGCTTTTGTCAAATTGTCTTTGTTTGTTTTCCATATCTATTGCTCTGTTCTTTGATAAAGAAACCTCTTAATGCTTCTTTTTGGTGTTTTTTCGAACTCTTCCGGGAAAATTTTAACACTCTGAATTTTAGAGTAATTGGGAAGCTCCTGGTTAACGGCAACTCTAAGCTCTTCCATCTTTTTCCCTATATCATTTTCTGAAATTCCATCCGATTCTGCCTGCTCCAAATCGGGATATACTAATGCAACAAGCTGCGCACCCTCCTCAATCACAAGTGATTCCATAACATAGGGCATGTTGTTAATAATGCTCTCAATCTCTTCTGGATAGATATTTTGCCCCGAGGGACCCAGAATAATACTCTTGTAACGACCCCGTATATACAGATACCCCTCACTATCTATAACACCCATATCTCCCGTACAAAACCAGCCATCCTTCATAACAGCGTCAGTAGCCTCCTGGTTCTTGTAATAACCGAGCATTAAGTTTTTCCCGCGACACAAAATTTCACCGGGAATATTCTCAGGATCAGGTGAATCAATTTTTATCTCCATATTCACCACTGCTTTTCCGCAGGAGTGAAGTGGGAGCTCGTACCAGGGAGCATAAGTAATAATCGGCGCACACTCAGTCATTCCATAACCGATAGTAAATGGGAAGCCTATTTTTTTAAAGAAAATCTCTGCCTCTCTGTTAAAGGCTGCACCTCCGATAATAACCTCATAAAATCTACCCCCAAAAGTCTTAATCAGCTCCTCCTTAATCCGTTTCTGAATTTTCTGATCAATAACAGGTAAGCGGAGCAATACTCTGATAGATGTTTTATTGATTATCGGCTGCAGTTTTTTCTTGTAGATTTTTTCAATGATCAAAGGTACCGAAACCACTATGTCCGGTTTTATTTCAGCAAAAGCATCCATAATTATTTTTGGGCTCGGAATCCTAGTTAAAAAATGAACATGCGCCCCTATTGTCATCTCAAAAAGAAACTCAAACATCATTCCGTACATATGAGCCGTAGGTAGCATTGCCACAACATTAGAACTATTGTTAAGGTGGGGTTGGACAATTGAAGCAAACTCCACATTAGAACTGAGTGCTCTGTAGGGAATCATTACCCCTTTCGAGAAGCCTGTAGTACCGGAGGTGTAGTTTATCATCGAAAGCTCCTCCGGACTATCTTTATGATAAGATATATGTTCGGGGCGGAAATTTTTAGGGTATTTTTTTCCGAACAGTTCATTTAACCTGTCTCTGGTCTCATTAATAATACTCTCCCTTGCATAGAGCAGAGCAAAGTCATGAACCTGAATAATTGCCTCTAATCCGGGCATTTCAGCCTCATTAAGCTGCTCCCAGATAGCATCACCGGCAAAGAGGATTCTTGAGTCGGAATGATTTACTATATGGTGAATATTTCCCGGTTTAAACTCATGAAGAATAGGTACGGCTACGGCACCGTATGTGAGTGCAGAAAGGAAAATAACTCCCCAGTTTGCCTGATTCTTTGAGCATATCGAAATTTTATCTCCCTTTTTAAGACCACATATATCAAATATTATATGAAGTTTTTCTATCCGCCGGGCAACATCCCTGTAGTGCAGCGTTACCCCTTTATAGTCGGAAAGTGCCGGGCAATCCCAGTTTTCTTTGAAGCTTCTTTCCAATAATAAATTAAATGAGTTATCCATTTTTTAATAGTTAGGCAAAGGTTTGAAGTTGACAGAGGTGTGAATATAGCCCTTTATTATTAATAAGGTTCTGATGTGTACCTCTCTCTACAATCTCCCCATCTTTTAATACCACAATTTCGTCGGCATGCTGAATTGTAGACAATCTGTGAGCAATTACAACTGAGGTTCTATTTTTCATCAGATGAGTCAGGGCCTCTTGAACAAGTCGTTCGCTCTCTGTGTCAAGAGCAGAGGTTGCCTCATCCAGTATCAGAACAGGAGGATTTTTGAGAACAGCCCTTGCAATAGCAACTCTCTGACGCTGCCCTCCGGATAAATTTGCCCCTCTGTCTCCTATATTTGTATAATAGCCGTTGGGCAGGTTAATTATAAACTCGTGAGCATTGGCAATTTTTGCTGCTTTATAAACATCCTCTTCGCTGACATCCTCCATACCAAAAGTTATATTGTTATATACTGAATCGTTAAAAAGAATTGCCTCCTGAGTCACAATTCCCATAAGGGAAATTAAATCTTTTGGTTCATAGTCTCTTATATCTGTTCCGTCGAGTAAAATTGCCCCTTCGCTTACATCGTAAAACCGGGGTATTAAGTCGGCCATAGTACTTTTACCTGCGCCGGAAGGGCCCACCAAAGCAATAGTTTTACCTTTTGGAATCACAAGATTAATATTCTTAAGAACCGGTTCACTAACGTACCGAAATGATACTCCTCTGAATTCAATCTGTTCCGAAAATTCCTTAATTTTTAAAGGATTAGGACTTTTTTTAATCTCAGGCTCAACATCCAGAATAGCAAAGAGCCGTTCTCCGGAAGCGAGCCCCCTCTGCAAATTTGCATAGGCATTGGACATCGCCTTTGCCGGCTCAAGAACACGCCAGTAAAAGCCAATGTAAACTACAAACGAAGACCACTCCATCGCAAGCTGTCCCCTCATCTGAAGATATCCTGCATAAAAAATAACCGATGCAGCAACACTTATACCGAGAAATTCCGATAATGGAGAGGCAAGTTCCTGTTTGTTAAACATTCTTTTGCTAATTCTTCTGTGTGTTTCGTTGCTTTTTTCAAAATTTTCGTTTACATATTTCTGTGCATTAAATGCCTTAATAATTCTCGATCCAGAAATTGCCTCTTCAAAATGGCTGACAATTCTACCCATCATCCCCTGTGTCTCTTTTGCCCCCCTTTTGAGTTTGCGGCTCAGACGGCCGATAATTAGGGCCGATACCGGAAGAGTCAACAAAGTAACGGCTGTAAGCTGAGGGGACATATAAAACAACATCGACAAAAAGCCAATTATTAAAAGAGGATCACGGAAAAGTATGTGAAAGCTGTTGGCGACACCATTCTGAACCTCAGTAACATCGTTTGAGATACTCGATAACAAGTCGCCTTTTCTATGCAGATTATAAAAACCTATATGGAGTTTTGTGATTTTCTTAAAGAGAGCTCTCCGGATATTTCTCATTATATGGGTACGCATACTCACAAGTATCCGTTGAGAAAGATATCTCATAAAATTTGATAGAAGTGAAGAACCGACAAGAACCAGACATACATAAACCAGAGCGGAAAGGGCTCCCGACTCTTTAATAAAGCCCACCAGATAGTGGTTGAAAAGAGCAATGAAGTAGTCTGCCGAAAGAGAGAACTGAGGAATTGCTACATTAAGATCAATTGTATCTGCCTCAAAAAGCACCTTAAGAAGAGGACCTATCAAAGCATAATTTGCAATACCAAATATTACGGAAAATATTGATATTACAAGATATCTTGGCCAAAATTTGCTGTGCGGTTTTGCAAATTCAAGAAGTCTCCAAAATGTATTCATAGTTATTTAGTCTCTTCGTAATCTACATACTCACCGACATTGTTGTCAACAATCTTCTTCTCTCCCCTCTCGACATCAATTGTCACATTACCCTCTTTGTATCCTTTGTCGTCGTAAATATCACTTTTTCCCATCTTGCGAATTTTTCTCCTTACCCACCAGGTAAGCAGAAACGGCGCCATCCTTCCCAAAAGCCATACAATTAAAATAAAAAATAAAACAAATGTAAAAAACCCTTCCATTATTTCTATCTATCTGATTCGTTTAAATTGGCCACTTAAAAGATTAATCTGTATATC
>CAYGGD010000049.1:0-13794 GCA_964349315.1 uncultured Muribaculaceae bacterium | reverse complement strand
ATTTTAGCTAAGCTCGAATATTAAAACAGCTAAAAATGGTAACTTTGTAAAGCAAAATTAATCAAATGATATTAAAAAGTATAACTATTTCATGTTTTAAGAATATCAGCGAACTTAATACAGGGTTTTCGCCAAAATTAAACTGTATCACCGGCAGTAACGGATCGGGAAAAACCAACCTGCTTGATGCTGTCTACTATCTGGCTATGACCAAAAGCTATTTTCCCGGACCGGATCTGAATACAATTTCTTACGATAGTCCATTTTGCAGAGTAGCTGGTGAGTTTTTAAGAGAGGACCGGTCGTTTGAAAATATATCCTTTACTTTAGAGAGGGAGGGGAAAAAACAGATTCAAAGAAATTTAAAGCCATACACCAGATTTTCGGATCATGTCGGATTGGTGCCGATAGTAATGATTTCTCCCTACGACAGTTGCTTAATTAACGAGTCGGGAGAGGAGAGGCGAAAATTCATGAACTCAATTTTATCGCAGTTAGATAAAGAGTATTTAAGGCGTCTGCAAAACTACAACCACCTTTTGATGCAAAGAAACAGGCATCTGAAATCGGATAGTGTCAATTTTGATTTGCTGGATGCTATCTCTGACAGACTATGTCACAATGCTGCCTATATATACGATAAAAGGAGAGAGTTTTCGGAGCAGTTGTTGCCGGTTGCTTATAAATACTATAAGATATTGTCGGGGGGAAGGGAAGAGATAGATATTTGCTATAAATCAGATATTGAAAGTTCTCCATTATCAGAGTTGCTCGATATTAACAGAGAAAAGGACCTGGCTTTGAAGTATACTACCACAGGAATCCAGAGAGATGATCTTGTTTTTCTGATGGGAGGGCATCCCTTTAGGCTTTCGGCGTCTCAAGGTCAGCAGAAATCTTTTTTGATAGCACTTAAACTGGCTCAGTTTGAGATAATGAGGGACATTCATAAAAAGTTACCGGTATTATTGCTGGACGATGTATTTGATAAGCTTGATATTAAAAGAGTTGAAGCACTACTGAATATGGTTTCGTCAGACTTATTCGGACAGATTTTTATTTCTGACAGCAATAAAGTAAGAGTCTCCGAAATGCTGAAAAATATTAATGGGAACTCAGTTCTTTTAGAATTGGAAGAGGGCAGATTAAAATGAAAAGGGAAAAGAGTTTATTAATTGGAGATGTGCTTAAAGAGTATCTTAAGCAAGAGGGACTTAATGAGGGAATCTTAAGAGTTCGTGTTTTTGAAGCATGGGATCTTGTTGTAGGAGACAAGTTTGTCAATTACACTGCCGAAAAATACTTTAAAAACGGAAGATTGATATGCAGCATTAATTCATCGGCTGCAAGAAGTAATCTCTTTGCCGATAGGGCATCAATACAGGAGAGAATCAACAAGATTTTAGGAGAAGATGTGGTTACAAGTGTTTTTATTAAATAGTTATGAAATGCGGCATGACAAAAGTGGTAATTGATGCTGATATTCCTTTTATTAAAGGGGTACTTGAGCCATGGTGCAAAGTTGTATATAAAACGGGGAGTGAGATTGACAACCAAACTGTCAGGGAGTCCGATGCTCTGATAATTCGGACCCGAACCAGATGCGATAAAAAATTATTGAATAATACCGCTGTCAGAGCAATCTTTACTGCTACAATAGGTAGCGATCATATCGATCTCGACTATTGTAAAAGCAATGGAATTGAGGTGTTTAATGCTGCCGGATGTAATTCCGGAGGAGTTGTTCAGTATGTGATTACCTCTCTTTTTGCTCTTACTGATAAAACCGGGCAGCAACTTAAAGACAAAACTGTTGGTATTGTCGGAGCAGGTAATGTTGGTGAAAGATTGGCTCAGTTTCTGGAAAAAATTGGTGTTGCCGTTTTAAGATGTGATCCACCCAAGAGTTTAGTCAACAATACTGTAAAATACTACAGCTTAGATTATATTCTTACGAATTCCGATGTAATTACACTTCATGTCCCTCTGGACAGCAGCACCTACAGTATGTGTTCCGACTCTTTTCTGTCAAAGATGAAAAGCGGGAGTATACTGGTTAATACTGCTAGGGGAGAGGTGGTGGACGAAGATGCAGTATTGAGATTCAGAGAAAAACTTGGAGCTATTGTCACGGATGTATGGGCAGGAGAGCCCCTGATTAATAAAGACTTATTAAAGGTATCAGATATTGCTACACCACATATTGCAGGTTACTCATATGAGGGAAAAGTAAATGCAACAGTATTCTCTGTTATAAACTTTGCAAATTTTTTCGGTGTGAAAGATCTTAAAAATTTTAGTATCGAAACTAAAGAGGCTCCTTTGGTTATAAACCACAGAAGGGGTAAACGGGATATATACAGCAGAGTAGCAGAGGTTTTACTGGAAAGATTTCCGCTTTATCAAGAGGACGAGAAACTAAGAACAAATACGGCTAATTTTGAAATTATCAGATCGAGTTATATCTTTAGAAGAGAATTCCCTGAGGATTTTGCGAATTACTTAGCTACTGTTTTATTTTAAAAAAAAATACTATGTTCAGTAAAGACGAATTACGCCAGATTGAAGAGAGGGGCTCTTCATATGAAAAAGTTATGAAGCAGCTTAGTCATTTAGAAAATGGCTTTCCCTACCTTGATGTTGTCTCTCCTGCAACTCCATTTAGGGGCATTAAATTGATTACCAGGGAAGAACAGTATGCATATGTTAAATTTTACACAAAGTTCGAAGGGAAAATATGCAAGTTTGTCCCTGCGTCTGGTGCTGCAACCAGAATGTTCAAAGAGCTTTTTGAGGGTTTGAATTCACTTGGAAATGGCGAGACCCTTCCGGAAGATAGTCTCTCGAAAAGATTTATCAAAGAGTTAAAAAGGTTTGCGTTTTATGGTGATCTGGCCGCATTTACCGATATTGAAAAGGCCTCTGACAGAGAGATACTGGAGTCATTTCTTTTGACTGATAAACTTGGATACGGATATCTTCCAAAAGGACTTGTTAAGTTCCATAAATACAGAGATAGGTCCCGCACTGCTTTTGAGGAGCAGATATGCGAAGCATCAAAATATACAGTTAGTTCAGACGGTACCGCAAAAATGGTCATGTCGGTTTCGCCAGAACATTTGCCTCTTTTCGAGAAAATCCTTGAAGATAACCTCTATTACTACCAGAAGCATTATCGGTGCAAATTTGATATATCCTATACAATTCAGAAACCATCAACCGATACAATTGCAGTAGATCTTGAGAACAGACCGGTTAAGGACAGTAAAGGCAAACTTATTTTCAGGCCGGGTGGTCACGGAGCACTAATTGAAAACTTAAGCGAAGCCGATTCAGATATTATTGTTATTAAAAACATTGACAATGTTTCCAGAGAAGAGCTTACCGTAGATACTGTTTGGTGGAAAAAGGTGCTGACAGGTGTTCTTCTCGAGGCTCAGGAGAAGATATTTGCATATCTTAAAGCTCTTGACGGAGAGAGAGACCCTGATGTAATAGCTGAAATCAAACATTTCATCAGAACAGTACTGTGCGTAGATATGCCTGAGGTGCCGGAACAGATTGAGAGAGAGTTCTTAAGAAGCCGTCTAAACAGACCACTGAGAGTGTGTGGAATGGTAAAAAATTCGGGGGAACCAGGGGGCGGCCCTTTCTTGGTAAGGGACGATGATGGTGCTGTTTCTCTGCAAATTCTTGAGAGCGCACAGCTAAATACCTCTGACGAAAATATCAGGAAAATGATCGAGAGGTCTACACATTTTAATCCGGTAGACCTGGTGTGTTCACTAAAAGATTACAAAGGTGAGAGGTTTGACCTTACTCGTTTCACTGATCAGCAAACAGGTTTTGTATCTGTGAAAAGCATTGAGGGTAAAAAAATAAAAGCCCTGGAACTTCCGGGGCTTTGGAACGGAGCTATGAGTAAGTGGAACTCTATTTTTGTTGAGGTTCCTGTTACCACATTTACACCAGTAAAAACTGTATTCGACCTTTTAAGGCCTGAACATCAGGGTTAATCAGAACGCTTATTTAAGCAGAATACCACTCCCTTGCGTACCGTTTTTAAACAGCAGTGAGTGGTTTTTTTTCTCTCTGTTTTTCCAGTCGTCTTTGTGGTATGCATAGCTTAAAATAAGAGGCACCACAGTAGTAGCCTCTGCGTAAACCATCTGTTCATGAGCGGTATCAACCTTTCCCCAGGAATTTGCCTCTTTTAATGTAGAAGAAGAGCATGCACCGTCGCGCACATCGGCTACTGTTATCTGCACTGCATACTTGTGCATCGGCACGTCAAAGCCTAAGCATTCTGCACATACAACTGTGTCCTGAGCAAAGTTTTTAGGGACACCTCCACCAATCATAAAAAGTCCACTGCTTTTGGCTGCCATTTTAACCTCTGTAAGTTCGCGAAAGTCGGCAACCGAGTCAATTGACATATATGGTTTCCCCTCTTTCATTCTTTCAACCTGATGCATCACAAGACCGAATCCTGCACTGCAGTCGCTGAAGGCCGGAACAAATATAGGAATGTTGTTTTCGAAAGCTGTCTGAATTAAAGACTCTTTTTTTACAGAGTTTTTAACAAGCCATTTTCCCATTTCGTGAATAAACTCTCTTGAAGAGTAAGGCCTTGGCTCCAGTGAGTCTGCAATTTCTTTAATTGTTGCGTCACACCTCTGAAGCTCCTCTTCGTCGATGTAAGTATCGTATATTCTGTCGATATAGTTATCTCTCAAAAGGGTGTCGTTTATAAACTGTGAGCCTTTGTAGTGCTTGAATCCCAGAGCTTCAAAAAAGTCCATATCAATAATTGAAGCACCGGTAGAAACAACCGCGTCAATCATGTTAAACCTAATCATATCGACATATGCCTGCATACATCCTCCAGCCGAAGTGCTACCGGCAAGTATAAGCCAGTTTGTAGACTCTTTATCTTGTATCATCATTTGCAGAATATCTGCAGCAGTTGCTGTGTCTCTGGAGGAGAAAGACATATCTCGCATTGAGTCAATTATGTATGAAGAATCAAATGCAGTAATGTCAATGTGCTTAATAATATCTGTAAGCAGCTCTTTTTTTGTTTGTTTCATATAGGAGAAATTTTTTTTGCAAAGATAGATAATTTAAGTTAAGTTAAGTACAAGTTTTTTACTATTTTTGCAGCTGCTAAATCATTAATGTATAACTACACTTTATTTATTTGCCATGTTTGATGCCAATACTGTTAAAAGGTTTACAACTATTGAAACTCCCTTTTATTATTACGATTTAACTCTTTTGAAGAAGACTCTGGATATATATACTTCAGAGCTTAAGAAGTATAACTACCATGCTCACTACGCTCTGAAAGCTAATGCAAATGACAGAGTGCTGGAGCTTATGAAGAGCTATGGTCTGGGAGCCGATTGTGTAAGCGGTAACGAGGTGGCTCTCGCCCTAAAAAGCGGCTTTGATCCCTCTTCGATTGTCTATGCAGGTGTTGGAAAATCAGACAAAGAGATAGAGCTGGCCTTAAAGGGAGATATTTTTTCTTTCAATTGTGAATCTATCCCGGAAATTATGATTATTGACGAAATTGCCGGAAGAGTAGGAAAGGTAGCATCTGTGTCACTCAGAATTAATCCTGATGTTAACGCAAAAACCCATAAGTATATAACAACCGGTCGTTCACAGGACAAATTCGGTATAAGTTACTGGAAGTTTGACGATGTTATTGATACTATCAAGAAGTGTCCGAATATTAAATTTGCCGGCCTTCATTTTCATGTAGGGTCTCAGATTACCGATTACTCTGTCTTTGATGTCCTTGCCGGAAGAGTAAATGAAATTGCGGCAAACTTTCTTGATAAAGGAATGAGGGTTGAGAATATTAACCTTGGAGGAGGTTTGGGAATAGATTATAAAAATCCGGTTAATAATTCTATTCCCGATTTTGCATCTTATTTTGCAATTATTAACAAGAGACTACATAAAGAGCCTTATCAGCAGGTTCATTTTGAACCGGGCAGAGCTCTTATTGCTCAATGTGGTTCGCTTATTTCCAGAGTGTTATATGTTAAATTCGGTAAAGGTAAAAAATTTGCCATCCTCGATGCCGGTATGAATGACTTAATAAGGCCTGCACTTTATCAGGCATCTCATAAGGTGATAAATCTTACATCAACAGGAAGATCTATGAGGTATGATGTGGTTGGGCCTGTGTGTGAATCAAGTGATCGTTTTGGTAAAAATCTGCTTTTGCCAGAGACAAAAAGAGGAGATCTGGTTGCTATTTTATCGGCAGGAGCTTACGGACAGGTGATGGGAATGAGGTACAATCAAAAGGATATGGCACCGGAGTACTATTCCGAGTAATAATAAATCTGATAAATATGGCGAGAGTTAGTTCTAAGGAGAGCTATGTTGCAAAAGTTTATGAACTTTTCAGAAGAAAAGGTTTAAAGCTTACTATGGATGAAATTGCAGCAGAGTTAAAGCTTACAAAAAAAACTCTTTACAATAACTTTAACAGTAAAGAGGAGCTGATGCGTACTGTTATGCAGTATGTTATAGAAGATATTGAGTTTAAGATCAATATATCCCTAAATCAGGGGACAAACGCTATAGAGGCACTCTACCATTCGAGCGGAATGATGAACAAGACATTAGAGCAGATTGGTCCTCTTTTGCTGAGCGACTCTTCGAAGTACCTTCCGGATCTTAAAGTGCTCGATCATACCAACCGTGTCAGTTTTTATTCGAAAATTATCTATGAAAATCTGGAGCGGGGAATTTCTGAGGGGTTTTATAGAAAGGATCTTAATAAGGAGCTTATAACTCTCTTTTTCACCTCAGCTATGGCAAAAATATACTCATGGAATGGCTCCTATATTTTTTTGAGAGACCCGTTCCTGTTTCATTCTGAGCTTATCCGGTACCACCTTGAATCGGTTGTTAACGACTCCGGAAGAGAAATTCTAAGGTCATTTGTTCAAAAATGACTAATTTTGCAGCCTAACTTTTTGTTGTAATGTTTGAAAATTTAATTGACAGACTTGAGAACTCCTTTAAACTATTAAAGGGTGAGGGCAGAATTACGGAAATCAATATTGCCGAAACACTGAAAGATATCAGAAAAGCTTTGCTTGATGCTGATGTCAGCTATAAAATTGCCAAGAATTTTTGTGATCAGGTAAAGACAAAAGCTTTGGGACAGGATGTCCTCAGAGCAGTGAGACCCGGTCAAATGATGACAAAAATTGTACATGACGAGCTAACAGAGCTGATGGGCAGTGAAGCTTCGGATATACGCGTTAAAGGCTCTCCGGGTATTGTTCTTGTTGCAGGACTTCAGGGTTCGGGTAAAACAACATTTAGTGGTAAACTTGCATTAAACTGCAGTACCAAAAGATCTTTAAAGACTATGCTTGTTGCATGCGATGTGTATCGTCCGGCCGCTATTGAGCAGCTTAAAGTTCTTGGTTCTCAGGTGGGAGTACATGTCTATTCCGAAGAAGATGTTAAAGATCCAGTAAAAATTGCAAAAAATGCTCTCTCTTTTGCTAAAGCAGAGGGTTATTCTCTGGTTATTATAGATACTGCCGGTCGCCTGGCTGTTGACGAAGAGATGATGAAAGAGATCTCAGCAATTAAAAAGGCTGTTGACCCCACAGAAACTCTCTTTGTTGTAGACTCCATGACCGGACAAGATGCTGTTGAAACAGCCAAAGCTTTTAACGACCGAATCGATTTTGACGGGGTTGTTCTTACAAAGCTGGATGGAGACACCAGAGGAGGAGCTGCTTTGTCCATAAAGGCGGTTGTCAATAAGCCTATAAAATTTGTCTCTTCAGGTGAGAAAATGGATGCATTGGATGTTTTTCATCCAAAAAGAATAGCAGACAGAATCCTTGGAATGGGTGATGTTGTCTCTTTGGTAGAGAAGGCACAGGAGCAGTTTAACGAAGAAGAGGCAAGAAAGCTTCAGAGAAAGCTTGCAAAAGATCAGTTTACGCTTTCCGATTTCTTTAGTCAGATACAGCAGATTAAGAAAATGGGAAACATTAAGGATCTTGCATCGATGATTCCCGGAATGGGAAAGATGATAAAGGATGTTGATATGGATAACTCTGCCTTTAAAAGTATTGAAGCAATTATTCAGTCTATGACTCAGCAGGAGAGAGACGATCCGACTTTGCTGAACGGTAGCAGAAGAAAGAGAATTGCTGAGGGTAGCGGAACATCGATTACTGAAGTTAACCGCCTAATCAAGCAGTTCGAAGACACCCGGAAAATGATGAAAAGCATGACTGGAGCCGGTGCAGGAAAGGCAATGAGAGCAATGGGTTCGCTTAAAAGAAGATAATTAAAAATAGCTTAGATGACAATATTAGATGGCAAAGCTACTGCTGATTCCATTAAGATGGAAATCGCAGAGAAAGTAAGTGCAATAATAGAAAAAGGAGGCAAAAAGCCTCATCTTGCTGCAATTTTAGTAGGTGATGACGGTGCTTCTCAAACTTATGTGGGACACAAGGAGAGGGCTTGTAAAATGGTGGGTTTCGACTCTACTGTTATTAAATTATCTGAAGATACTTCTCAGCAGATGTTGATTGAGGAGATTTCCAGTATTAACGATAACCCTGATATTGATGGGTTGATTGTACAGCTTCCTCTGCCAAAGCATATAGATGAACAAGCTATAATAGAGTCTATTGACCCTTCAAAAGATGTCGATGGTTTTCACCCGGTAAATGTAGGAAGAATGCTGCTGGGTCTTCCATCTTTTGTCTCTGCCACACCGGCCGGTATAATTGAACTCATGAGCAGATACCACATTGAGACATCCGGCAAACACTGTGTTATTATAGGAAGAAGCAATATTGTCGGGAGGCCGATGGCAAATCTCTTATCTCAGAAGGCCAATCCGGGAAATTGCACGGTGACTATGTGTCATAGCCGGACAAAAAATCTTGCTGAATTTACCCTTAAGGCAGATATTATTATAGCTGCACTAGGTGTTCCGGAATTTTTAACAGGAGAGATGGTAAGTGAAGGGTGCGTGGTGATAGATGTCGGTATAACAAGAGTTAAAGCCGATACAAAGACCGGCTTTAAACTAGTTGGTGATGTTAAATATGAAGAGGTTGCTCCTAAGTGTTCCTATATTACTCCGGTTCCGGGAGGTGTAGGTCCAATGACAATTATTTCACTGCTTAAAAACACCCTCATAGCTGCTGCAGGTAAGTAGGCTATAATCCAGCTCTGCTGCCCTCTTCGAGGTTGCCAACTTTTCTCTGTTTCGTAGCCCTGCTTTGACCAAATGAGTGAGAGTAAGTGATAACAATTCGCTGACTATTGCTGTAGCCGTTAATTTCGTAAACTTTATTACGCCCCTCTTTAATAATCCCATTTTGGCCTTCTGTTCTGAATATGTCGTTGGCTGTTATGGTAAGGTTTCCTTTATTCTCAAACATTCCTTTCTTAAGCCCTGCCGATATTCCGCCAGACGGTTGCATTACAAACAGCCCGAAAGGTACAGCGGTTCTGTAATTTCCTATAACTTCGAATTTGTAGTTCTTTGGAAGAATAAATGTGGTGTTAAGGTGTCCCTGAGCAAATGTAACCTGGTTTTTAAAATCACGGTTTTTTGTTTTATAATCAGCAACAAATATATTGCTAGTTACATAAAACCATTTGGTTATAGAAAGCTCTGTAAGAGAAAGGGAGATACCCATATAGTTTTGCTGACCGAAATTTTCAAATACTATTCTCTTTTCTCCTGTTTCGTTATTGAATATAGGTGTCTGAGTAATTGTCTGGTCAGTAAAACTGCCCATAAGACTTATGTTAAGATGTCTTTTAAATCCGTATGACAAGTTTATAAGGTGTGTGTATTGAGGTCTGAGTTCAGGGTTCCCCTCAATTGTGCTAACAGCGTCTATATGCATTTGAAAAGGGTTTAACTGCCTAAAGTTAGGTCGTCTGATTCTCTTGGAGTAGGAGAGTCCCAGTCGATTGTCTTTATTTGGATTGTATCCGACAAAAAGGGTAGGAAACAGTTTGGCTTCGCTAATTTTGGTGGTAGTGTCACTGGATTCCCATAACCCTTTTGAGTTGCTGAGTTCTCCTCTTACACCCGCCTTAATACTTAATTTAGGAGATATTTTGGTGGAAGCTGATAGATACAGTGCGCCCACATCTTCTATATAATCGAATTCAGAACTGTAGAGGGGGTTGATTCTCCATTCGTTTTGCTCGAAATCTTTTCTTACAAGAGAGTTGTCGGTAGAACTACGTGCCCATTTAAAACCAGATTCAACCTTACTTTTATCGGAGATGCTCCACTCGTAATCGGTGCGGAAAGAGAGAATATTAATAGCTTGATCGGACTTGCTCTCAAATATCTGGGGCTCTTTTATCTGCTGCCAGTTTTGGTCGAAATAGCTGTGTTGTTGACTTGTAAACTGACCGGTTTCATAATAACCGTAGTCGGCATTGATTGTAATTTCATGCTTGTCGCTGAATGATCCGGAGTAGTTGACATTAGTATTTATGTAGTTAAAAAGATCATCCCCATTAATTTGTGTAGGTACTCTCTCTATAGCCTGACCACTATTGCTGTATAGTGTGGTTCCTGCAAATCCTCCAGTTTTGTGATGGCCATTCTGCAACATCCCGTTAACGATAAATCCCACTATATGATTCTTATTTATATTATAATCGCTAGAAAACCTCATTGTCTGACTTCTGCTTCCAAACTGGAGCCTAGTGGTTCCAAGGAGATCATATCCGTCGTTTAGGTATGTTCTGGTATCAAGCTGCTCAAAACCGTTGTAAACTCTTGGAGAGTATGTTAATGAGCTACTGCTCTTTTCTGTTCTGTAGTTAATATTCAAACTACCATTTGCACTGTGGTCGGTGTCTTCGTAAAAGGAAACATTGTAGCCCCCTCTGACAGTACCGCTTATTCCCTGAGCAAAATTTCTTTTGGTTTTTATGTTAATAATACCACCTGATCCAGAGGCATCATAACGGGAAGAAGGATGTGAAATAAACTCAATTTTGTCAATTGTAGAGCCATCGGTTCCGCTTAATAGCGTTTCAATCTCTTTCCCTGATAAATTTGAAGGTCTTCCGTCTATCCAGACTTGTACTGCTGACCCATTAAGTGTAATGTTCCCGTCAAGATCGACACTTACGCCGGGTGCTTTTTTTAGAACATCAAGAGCGTTTACTCCTTGAGTCGAAACTGCTTCGGAAACATTCATGACAATTTTGTCTAATTTTTGTTCGATTACAGGTACTTTTGAAGTAACTACAGCTGCACTAAGATTTACGGCATCTGCTGTCATAGATATGGTACCTAAGTTGATTTTTGTTTCTGTTCCATTTGCTTTTACTTGAATAAGCGTATCTCTGAAACCTATAAACGAAACTTTTACCAAACAATTTGAATGATCTCTTAGATTTACTATAAAACTTCCATCGTTATCAGATGTAGTCCCTGTAACCACCTTGTTTTCGTTGTCATGAACACTTATTGTGGCAAACGGAAGAGGGGAGCCGTTACTCTTTTCTATTACCTTACCTTGTACAATATATGTGTTTTTTGCGGCATATAAAGAGCCGGAGATTAATAATACTGTTAAAAGAGCAAAAATTCTATTTTTCATTTCGATATTTGTTGTAAGTATATAATTAGTATTGCACTACTTCACTATACACAAAGACGAACAAACTATCGTTTTATTACAAAAAAATCACTATTTACAATCAAAAACCTCTTGCGGTGTTATACCAAGGAGCTCCATCCTTTTGATTATCAAAGGTAACTCCTGGTCGATAAATTGCTTTTTTTGTATTTGAACAATTGATGACCGGGCATCCGGAGTGACAAAGAAGCCGACCCCTCTTTTGTTGTAAATAATATTGGAACTTTGAAGATGTTCGTAGGTTCTCATTATTGTGTTGGGATTAACTCCCATCGAAATGCCAAGTTCTCTGACAGAGGGTATTCTCTCCTCTTCGGCCCAGTTTCCTGAAAGTATCTGATCGCAGATATTATCGGAAATTTGCAAGTATATTGGTTTATGTTGGTTAAAATCCATAATAATCAGTATTGGAGTGTTTTCATTCTGTAGTAAGCACCGCTAAGTGCACCAACAGGGAAAACAACAGATTGTGTTAATGCCAGCAATATTGCCGTTATTCTTATACCAGGATAACCTTCAAAAATTTCACTTTTGAACAGGGAAATAAAGTTGCTGCTGTTGATACGAATATCCATCTCCTTAATTAATTCAGATTGTTCCTGATAAACATGTAAAAAAAGATATGCAAATAGTGAGACAAATATGATGTATACAACGCCGGTACCAAGGGCTGTTTTAATCATCTTGTTACTTTTGAAAAGTAAATTGCCGAGAATACAGAATGATGGAAGAATTAGAGCGTTTGCAAAAGAGGTGAATCTCAGGTCTGATAACATAGTACTGTCAAATAAAAAGAGATTCATAACAGAAGGATTAATCAGTGTTATAATTGTATCAGTTGCAACGATAGCGATAAATGTTGCTGCAGGCATAACAATTAAAGATATGATAATCATTGATATATACTTTTCTTTTATGGAAGCTGGAAGAGAGATATAGTCAACCCCTTTCTTTGGGTGATTAAACCCTTTGTAAAGAAGAAACGGAGCCAGCATAGCACTTATATAGGTTGCTGTTTGCAGATACGCAACTCTGGTTGTATAATACATTGCTGTTCCCTGAGAAAAGATAAGCTTTGTGAGCCAAAAACCGACCATTATCATTGATAGAATCAGAGAAACCTTTAAAATAAATGGCATTCTTTCCTGCAGCTCTTTTCTGAGAAGTTTGCCGAATCTGTTTATTTGAAAATTATTGTTCATAATTCTGTTTATTACCTTTTAAATATATTTTTAATTGTCTCTTTATTGTTGAGGGTTGCATTAAATAGTGCCTCAATATTAACCCGTGATTCTTCTCCCGTTGTATTTAGTTCTACAGCAAGATATCCTCCCGGAGTTGTTTCATTGTAAAGAGCGGTTTTAGAGGGTACAGGGGTGTAGATAAATGAGAGTTTATCAGTTATATTTTCGACACTCTCCTTTAGTAATACATCCTCTCTGTCAAGAATAATAATTGGATCTATAAGGTTTTCCAGGTCTCTTACCTGATGGGTAGAGATAATAATACAGTTTTCGTCGGTTGATATTTCTGAAATAACTTGTCTTAGTTGCGATTTCGAAGGGATATCCAGACCATTGCTGGGTTCGTCAAGTAAAAGAAGTTTGGTGTTAGTTGCAACCGAAAATGCTATAATTGCCTTTTTTTGTTGCCCGTGAGATAACCTCGTGAATTTCTTTGAGCTATCTACTCCAAAAAGAGATAAAAGTTGAATAAACTTCTCTTTATCGTATTTTGGATAAAATTGCCCTCTTAACCGTGCATACTCCTCAATTACCAAATCGGGTGCAGAAAAATCTTCAGGAATATATATAACTTCCTGTAAAAAAGATGGTTCTCTTTTAAAAGGATTGTGATTCATTACCTCACATCTACCTTTTTTTACTTTTAGAAAACCGCCAATAATTTTAAGCAGGGTTGTTTTACCCACTCCGTTCTCTCCAAGGAGCCCGTATATTTTTCCGGACTCAAGATTCATATTGATATCGCTGAATACCATATGACCAGAGTAGCTGAAGTGCAGATTTTCAATGTTTATCATAATATTTGAATTAAAGTTTGTCTGCGTGTATTAGTGAAGTAGTGCACTGCAAATGTAGGG
>CAYGGD010000048.1:0-13919 GCA_964349315.1 uncultured Muribaculaceae bacterium | reverse complement strand
ATTGAGAGGAGCTATTGTAGTAGACACAGAAAAATGCAAGGGATGTGGTGTATGTCTTGTTAACTGTCCTACTGAAACCATTGCTTTAGCCAAAGAGGTGAACAGTAAAGGTTATAACTATGCTTTTATGGCAATCCCCGAAAACTGCACCGGCTGCACTAATTGTGCAACTGTTTGTCCTGACACATGTATAACTGTTTACAGGATTAAAGTTTAACGGCAAAATTATTATTTGATATGGCAGAATACATTTTAATGAAAGGTAACGAAGCAATTGCAATTTCTGCAATCAGAAATGGTTGTGATGGCTACTTCGGCTACCCTATTACTCCTCAATCTGAAGTTATGGAAACTTTAATGGTTGAGCAACCCTGGGAAACTACAGGAATGGTAGTTTTACAGGCAGAAAGCGAAACTTCTTCAATTAATATGCTTTACGGCGGGGCTTCCTGCGGAAAAAAAGTAATGACCTCTTCAAGTAGCCCCGGGCTTAGTCTGATGTGCGAAGGTCTTAGCTATCTTGCTGGTGCCGAACTTCC
The DNA here is from genome assembly GCA_964349315.1 of uncultured Muribaculaceae bacterium. Taxonomy (GTDB): domain Bacteria; phylum Bacteroidota; class Bacteroidia; order Bacteroidales; family UBA932; genus Bact-08. The sequence continues at coordinate 13,380 of CAYGGD010000048.1, read as the reverse complement.
GTGCCTAGTTGTAAATGTCGTTAGAGGCGGCCCGGGACTAGGAACAATCCAACCCGGACAAGGAGATTATTTTCAAGCAGTTAAGGGCGGTGGTCATGGTGACTACAAAATGATTGTACTGGCTCCCTCATCAGCTCAAGAGATGTACGATTTTGTCGACCTTGGTTTTGAATTGGCTTTTAAATATCTCACTCCTGCTATGATTCTTACCGATGGAGTTATCGGTCAGATGATGGAGAAAGTTGAATTAAGGCCTCAAAAACAAAGATGGAGCGACCATGAGATTAAAAAAATGTTTCCATGGGCTACAACCGGAAAGAGTCCGGACAGAAAACAGAATGTTATTACTTCTCTAGCTCTGGATGCAGCTGTTCATGAAGCGCTCAACCACAGACTTCAAAGCAAATACAAGCAGATGGAAGAGCATGAGGTGAGATTCGAAAAATACCAATGCGAAGATGCCGAGCATCTTATTGTTGCATACGGGTGTATGTCAAGAATATGTGAAAACACAGTTGATCTCGCAAGAAAAGAGGGAATTAAGCTTGGTTTGCTACGACCTATTACCCTCTTTCCATTCCCTACCAAAGAAATACGCAATCTTGTTCCGCAACTTAAATCAATTATATCAGTTGAGTTAAGCGCTGGTCAAATGGTTGAAGATGTAAGACTTGCCGTAAACGGCAAAATCCCTGTGAATTTTTACGGTCGCTTGGGTGGAATAGTACCTTCTCCTGAAGAGGTGCTAAACGCTTTTAAAAAAGAGACGAACATTTAAAATGCAGACAATTATGAACATAAACGATATAATTAAACCCGAGAATAAGGTATACTCAAAAATACCGGTTCTTACAGACAATGTATTGCACTATTGTCCGGGTTGTTCACATGGAACAGTCCACAAGTTGATTGCCGAAGTCATTGAAGAAATGGGAATTCAAGAAAAAACCATCGGGATTTCACCTGTAGGGTGTTCTGTTTTTGCATACAACTATATTGATATAGACTGGCAACAGGCCGCTCACGGCAGAGCCCCTGCCCTGGCTACGGCCACTAAAAGATTGTGCCCCGATAAATATGTATTTACATATCAGGGCGATGGCGACCTTGCATCTATTGGAACTGCTGAGATAATGCATGCTTGCAACAGGGGTGAAAATATTGTAGTAATCTTCATTAATAATGGAATTTACGGCATGACAGGGGGGCAGATGGCACCAACAACTCTTATGGAGATGAAAACATCAACATCTCCTTACGGCAGAAAAGAAGAGTTACATGGTAAGCCTCTTAAAATAACTGAACTTATAGCCCAACTTGAGGGTACATGCTATGTTACCAGACAATCTGTTCAATCTGCTGCTGCTGCAAGAAAAACAAAAAGAGCTATCAAAAAGGCCTTTGAGAATTCTGCCAACAATAAGGGAACCTCTTTTGTTGAAGTTGTAAGCTCTTGTAATTCAGGATGGAAACTCTCACCTGTTAAAGCAAATGAGTGGATGGTAGAAAACATGTTTCCATATTACCCTCTGGGAGACCTTAAAGACAAATAAAATTATAAGTTATGAAAGAAGAGATAATAATAGCTGGCTTTGGTGGACAAGGAGTTTTGTCAATGGGTAAAATACTTGCATACTCAGGAATCATGCAGGGACAAGAGGTAACATGGATGCCTTCATATGGTCCAGAGATGCGTGGAGGTACAGCAAATGTAACGGTTATTTTAAGTGATAAAAAAATCAGTTCTCCTATCCTGAGCAATTTTGATACAGCAATAATATTAAATCAGCAATCGCTGGATAAATTTGAAAACAGCATAAAACCTGGAGGACTCCTGATTTATGATCCCAATGGAATTACCCGTCAGCCATCGAGAAAAGACATTAATATATGTTCAATTGAAGCTGTAGATATATCAGCAGAACTTGGAAATTCGAAGGCTTACAATATGGTCGTTTTAGGAGCTTATCTCAAGAAAAAACCTGTTGTAGAAATGCCGAATGTAATAAAAGGGTTAAAGAAATCGATACCTGAAAGGCACCATTCGCTAATTCCTTTAAATGAAAAAGCAATTGATGTTGGTATGGAAAAAGTGCTCGATTTAAATTCAATTTAATAAGTACTAAACAACCAAATAAAACTCTCACTTGTTATTAAGTGGGAGTTTTTTTATTTAATATTCGTTTTTTACTATCTTTGTATAGTGACATAACAAACATGGAGAAAGACTATCAATCGGTTATTAACAGCCTGAAAAGCAAGATAGAGCTCATAATATCTAAATATGAGCAAATTGCTGCTGACAACAGCCGCCTTGAACAGGAGCTTTCTCTGAGCAGAGAAGAACTTAAAATTAGTAATAACAAAACAAGGGAACTGGAAGATAAAGTTAATAGATTACAAATAGCTGAGGCCTTTATAAGTTCATCAACCGATGTTAAGGAGGCGAAACAGAAGATTGGAAAAATAATTAAGGAGATCGATAAATGCATCGCATTACTAAATGACTGAATTAATGGAACAGCAATCTATACAGATAACAATTGCAGACCGCTCATATCCCCTTCGAATTCCGGCGACGGATGAAGAGAAAATAAGGGCAGCAGCTAAAATTATCAATGAAAAGATTTCTCTTTACAAAACCAGATATTCAAACCGTGACATTCAGGATGCTTTATCAATGGCATTACTTCAATTTGTTATCAGGCTAATTGAGTCTGAGCAGAGAGAAGAGGCCTCCAGAATAGTTGAGGAGCTAGATAATCTGGACAATCTCCTTGACGATTACATAAAAATCAATCTGATCTGACTCTCTATTTGATTTATTTTAGCCGTTGGTTTAGCTCTTTGCCAAAATCAACACTATAAAAATACCGAGCCAACTCGATAGTCAAAAACAGGCCTATTTACCCTTCGGGGGATTCCGTTTTCGGGACATTGGACGTTTGCGACACACAATCGGAGCTCAAATCTTGATTATAAGATTTTAGCTTAAACAGCTAGATCAACGGCTTTTTTAACGATACTTAACCACACCATATATATTCATATACATTACGATGGAAATCATACTAACTATTCTACTACCCGCATTAGCTGGCTTTGGCATTGCTTATTTTGTGGGAAACAATATTGTACTTAAGAAAAAACGAGAAGAGATTATCCGATGTGCCCAGCAAGAGGGTGAGAACATAAAAAAAGAAAAAATATTCCAAGCTAAGGAGAAGTTTCTCCAGCTTAAATCTGAGCACGAACAGCAGATTTTGGAAAGGACTAATCATGTTATACAACAAGAATCTAAACTGAAACAACGTGAAATTGTTATTAATCAGCAGAACTCAGACCTTCAGAAAAAACACAGAGAAATAGAGTCTGCCAGGGAGAGCTTGAGATTACAGCAAGAGTTGGCAGAAAAAAAGGGCGAAGAATACGAAAAACTAAGACAAGAGGCTATTCAGAAAATTGAAAACATTGCCGGACTTTCTGCTCAAGATGCTAAAGATCAACTAATTGACACGATGAAATCTGATGCCAAAAGTGAGGCAATGGCTTATATCAGTGAAGTAATTGATGAAGCGCGTCTTACAGCAGGAAAAGAAGCTAAAAGAATAGTAATAAACACTATTCAGAGAATAGCTCCTGAAACCGCTATCGAAAATGCTGTAACAGTATTCAATATAGACAGCGATGAGATTAAAGGAAGAATAATCGGTCGTGAAGGAAGAAATATCAGGGCACTCGAAGCTGCTACCGGCGTAGAAATTGTTGTAGATGACACTCCTGAAGCAATTTTACTTTCGGCATTTGATCCTGTCAGAAGAGAAGTGGCTAGACTTGCTCTCCACCAGTTGGTGACAGATGGCAGAATTCACCCTGCTAGAATAGAAGAGGTTGTCGCCAAAGTTCAGAAGCAACTGGATGACGAAATTCTTGAAACAGGTAAAAGAACCTGTATTGATCTTGGTGTTCATGGTCTTCATGTAGAGTTAATCAAACTAATCGGAAGGATGAAGTACCGTTCTTCTTACGGACAAAATCTTCTACAGCACTCACGTGAAGTAGCAAATATTGCAGCTACAATGGCTTCTGAATTGGGTCTTAATCCTAAGACAGCAAAAAGAGCCGGTTTACTGCACGATATTGGAAAGGTTTCCGACGAAGATCCTGAATTGCCACACGCAATTTTAGGTATGAAACTGGCAGAAAAATACAAGGAAAAGCCGGAAATATGCAACGCAATTGGTGCTCACCACGAAGAGTCGGAGATGACCTCACTTATATCTCCGTTAGTTCTGGTAGGTGATGCCATCTCCGGATCCAGACCTGGTGCCAGAAGAGAGGTGATTGAGTCTTACATTAAAAGATTAAAAGAAATGGAAGAGCTTGCACAATCTTATCCGGGTGTTACAAAATCGTATGCGATACAGGCAGGCAGAGAATTAAGAGTAATAGTAGGAAGTGAGCATGTCTCCGATAAAGATTCAGAACAACTTTCTCTGGATATAGCCAAAAAAATACAGGACGAACTGGTTTATCCGGGACAAGTTAAAATTACAGTAATACGCGAAACCCGATCTGTAAGTTTTGCCAAGTAGTATAAATGCAAGTGATATAAAAAAGGGGAGCAGTTACAGCTCCCCTTTTTTGTTATCTACGACCGAACAAAAGTATATACTCTCTTTCGATATACTCAGCTGCTAACTCTTCCGGAACAAATTTCCAGTGATTCAATCTCGATGGTGATACAGACTTATTAACTCTGAGATAATTGAACATTATTTCACGGATATCAGGATGTCTCTCCACAACTCTTCCCTCCAGCAAATCATTGTCGATACCAGCACCCTTTTCAAGTAAATCACCTCCTCCGTTTGCTCTGTACGAAGTCAGAGCAACCTTATAGTTTTTATCGTAACCAAATTCAGACCCATTGCTCATAGAGATAATGTTGACTCTCTCATTATCTCCTTTTGTAATGTCAACCTCATAAAGAACTCCAGCAGCAGAATCAAAATTGAAAAATATATTCTCAAATCTCATCCTCTCATCTGTCTGGTTATCCTCTTTTCGCAGTTTAAGCATTGTTTGGCCGTTGCTTATATTATTAATCCATTTCGAGTATGAATATTCAAGATAATCTCTTATCTCTTTTCCTGACATTTCAATTACATATAACTGATTTTCATAGGGATACACATCCATTAAATCCTGATAATTTAGAACTCCCTTATCAATTGAGATGTCGAAAGAGAGAGGAGCAGCAAATGAAACGTCAGCTCCGGATACACTCAATTGTAAAGAATGAATCATATCTATAAATGCCGAAGGTCCGAAATAGGCATCCCTGGTGGTTATTGGAGTGTTTAAATATCCAACCTCCAGGTTTGTAAACTCCTTCACTATGTTGTAATCATTTGCAAAATATTTTAAAAAGGAAGAATCGGCATTGATCCCAGACATGCTTTCATTCCATCCATAAATATCCTTAGCAAATACTCTCCCATCAGATATGGTTATAGCCACTCTTGCTGCCGACAAATCAGAGGCTCGGGATCCTCCTGCAAGTATCCAAACAGGATGGTTGTTATTGTAAACTACTTCGGCAACTCTCTTATGGTCATGAGAGGCAAAAACAACATCAATACCGCTGATGTTAGATGCTATATATCTCGCAGGGTTCTCGACAGAATAGTCGTTATACTCCCCTAACCCCGCATGAAGAACAACTACGGTAATATGAGGTTTCTCTTTTTTATTTACATACTTCACCCATTTTTCCAGAGAAAGTGGAATCTCATCAAAACGAATTCCCTCCCACAACTTAGGAGAGAGCCATTTTGGTATATTGGGATTTGTCATTCCTATTATAGCCACTCTCACCCCTCCTCTATCGATAATTGTATAAGGGGTAAAATATGGTTTGTTGCTTTTGATATTAATTGCATTAGCAGCAAGGTAAGGTGCATTAAGCTCCTTAGTGATTTTATCATACACAGAGTGACCCGCTTCGATATCATGATTTCCAACCACAATGGCATCGTACGACAAATAGTTGGCAATTCTTGAAAAAATATGCTCAGATATAGTATCTATATAATTGTAGTAAAACACTGAGTTATCCCCCTGAAGATTGTCTCCGGCATCGATAAGTATTACACTATCCTCTCCGTGTAACTCCCGCACATCTTTTAAATATGAAGAAACTGACGCCAGTGAGAAAGGGTGAGTTCCCTCCCCCACATAATGGTCGTTAAAAAATCTGCCGTGAAGATCATTAGTTGCATAAATGTATATAGTATATTCTCCGTCATCCGGCCTTGGCGAACTACATGAGAGCAAAGTCAGAAAAAATACCAGCAAAACAGGATTCAAAATCTTTTTCATTCTATATTTTTTGGGATAAAACAATGCAATTTTTACGCCAAAAACCTAATAAAACCAGGACAATCACCATTATGGCATTACTTTTGGTTATGTGTTCACAACAACCTTAAAGTAACAAAACATATGAAGGTCATTTTTTTGATTCACTTCAACACTTTTTACGGACAAGAGTTAATGATTGCCGGTTCTTTTGGAGTTGCACCAATGAGATACGTAGACGGGTTTTGGCGTTTTGAACTCGATTTAAAAACAGCTGCTCCATTGAGCTACTCATATCTAACAAAAAGTGGAAAAGAGATTACTTATGAGGCAGGAGGTCCCAGATTATTTACTCCGTCAGGCGGAGATAAATATATTCTTATTGATCAGTGGAGAACAAGAGATAATAACTCCCCATTTACGAGTGACCCTTTTTCAAAGGTTCTGGCAGCTGAGAGTAGCACTGTCTTTCATGATGGAAATATTATTTTTTCTGTAAATGCAATTAATCTGAACAGAAAGAGTAAAGTTTTAATTTGCGGAAACTGTGATGAGTTAGGGAATTGGGATCCCGATAAAGCTCCTGAGATGGTGCAAAAAGAGGATGGCCGGTGTTACTACTTTTCGGATAAAACGCGACTTCCAGATACTGTTGAATACAAGTATATCTCGATTGATAAAATTGAAGATTCTGCATTGTGGGAAGAGTGTAATAACAGAGTCGTAAATATTTCTGAAACTAATAACAATGCAACAATTATTCTAAACGACTTCTCTGCATCATTAAGAGTTCCGCAGGTAAAAATTGCCGGCACAGCAATACCAGTATTCTCAGTTAGAAGCGAAAAAGATTGTGGTATTGGCGATTTTGAAGGGCTAAAGGCATTTATTGATTTTCTTTCGAATACTTCTCAGCATGTACTTCAAATTCTCCCAATTAATGACACTTCAATTAATGGGTCGCGAAAGGACTCTTATCCCTATGGCGCAATTTCAGTTTTTGCCCTCAACCCGATGTACATCCATCTGGAATCGGTGGGGGTTATAAAGGACAGAGAATTTAGAGAGAGACATTTAAAGAAATTTAAAAAACTAAATGCTTCAGAAGAGATAAAATACGAAGAGGTTTACAGAGTAAAATGGGCCTATTTAAGAAAGATCTTCAGCGAAGTCGGGGATAAAACATTTAAAACCAAGGATTATAAAGCTTTTTATAAAAAAAATGAAGATTGGCTCTTATCCTACGCCTTTTTCTGTTTCCTAAAAGACAAACACAAATGTGCCGATTTTAACAAATGGCCCAGATACTCAGTCTACTCGAAAAAGGATGCAGAATCATTTCTTGATAATGAAAACAAGTACAAAAAAGAGCTGACAATTCACTTTTTTGTACAATATCATTTGGACAAACAGATGAAAGAGGTTCGTAATCATGCACAAAAAAAGAGAGTAATACTCAAAGGAGATCTCCCCATTGGCGTAAACAGATGTTCTGCTGACGCCTGGACTCACCCCTCACTCTTTAATTTTGACGTAAGCTCAGGTGCACCACCCGATAATTTCTCAGAAAATGGACAAAACTGGGGATTTCCAACATACCGGTGGGAGATAATGGAGCATGATGGCTTTGCCTGGTGGAAGAAAAGGCTCCAGAAAATGAATGAGTATTTTGATGCTTGCAGAATTGATCATATTTTAGGATTTTTCCGCATTTGGGAAATCCCTGGTAAAGAGTCACTAATGGGATATTTCAACCCATCTCTTCCACTGAGTAAAGATGAAATTTCAGATTTCGGAATAAAGTACCATCAGCAATATACCGGCAATCTATTTATCAGAGATATTAATGACAATAATAAATTTCATCCGACTATTGCAGCTCATAAATGTAAGGAGTACAAGCAGATGTCTAACTCTTTGAAAGAGTCATTTAATGCATTGTATAACCATTACTTCTTTTCAAGACACGAACAGCTGTGGCGGAATACAGCACTAAAGCGACTACAGGTTATTATATCATCTTCCAATATGCTCATTTGCGGAGAAGATCTTGGTATGATTCCGGCTTGTGTAAGTTATGTAATGCACGAACTTAAAATTCTTACCCTCGAAGTTCAGAGAATGCCTAAAAATAGCGGGGAATCAATAGGCAACCCCCTCTTATACCCTTATCTGTCGGTATGTACAACAGGAACTCACGACACATCTACTCTTAGAATGTGGCTGAATGACAGTTCTCCTAAAAAATGCAGACAAATAATTGATTTACATCTGAATTCTGGATCAATGATAACCGTGCTGCCATACCAGGACTGGATTTCTATGTTTGAAGAACTTAGAATAGAAAATCCGGAATCTGAAAGAATAAATGATCCTTCAGATCCGGATAACTATTGGGGTTACAGAATGGCAATATCCATTGAGACATTAATCCAGCAAAAGAGAGTTATCTCTGAAATTAAAGAGATGGTGGTTAAATCGGGAAGAGCCCTATAAATTTAATTTTTCTCCTTCGGTATGAGCTACAACAACAGCAGCACAGGCATCTCCATAAACATTCACTGTGGTCCGTATCATGTCTGCTAATTGTTGAACCGCAAGAACCAAACCTATGCCTTCCAGTGGTAATCCCACCACACTCAGAACAACTGCAATCATTACTAAACCAGCCATCGGTATTCCGGCAGATCCTACAGCAGCCAGTACTGAGGTTATTATTATAATAAACTGCTCTGCAATTGTTAAGTCTATTCCATATGCCTGTGCAATAAAAATGGCAGTAACACCCTCATAAAGAGCAGTCCCATTCATATTAACAGTACTCCCTAAAGGAAGTACAAAACTTGCAATTTTATTGGATATCCCTGTTTTCTCCTGAGATTCTTTTAATGTCAGAGGCAGCGCGGCTCCTGAAGAACAAGTAGAAAAGGCTGTTAGAAGGGGAATGGACATCTGTTTAATATGCTTATAAGGATTCAATCTGGTGATTCCGTATACCAGAGCCGGCAGCGTGATTCCACCATGCAGCAGACAACCTGCCCATACAACTATAGTATACAAACCTAGGCTGCTTACAATTTTGAAAAGTTTATCCGGATCACCCTGTTGTGCTGCAACAATATTTGATACAATAGCAAATACACCAATTGGAGTAAACTTAACAATAAACAGGGTCATCTTCATGAATACCTCAAATGCAGATTTAAAAAAATCACTCAAAACCTTCTTGCTTTCCTCAGCAGTCTTTGTAATGAAAAAGCCAAAAAGAATTGCAAAGAAAATTACGGGTAATAAGTTTCCTTTTGAGAGATCTTCAAATATGTTTTCAGGAACAATTGAGACAATCTGGTCTCTGAAAGAGAGAGAAGTTACCGCAAGATCATCTACAGTTTCTGTCAGACTGAGATCAGCTCCAATTCCGGGCTTAATCAGATTAACAATAAGGACACCTGTAAGAGCGGCCAATGCCGTAGTAAACACATAAAATGCAAAAGTTTTACCGGCAAGTCTTCCTAAATCTTTATACCCCCCTAAACTTGAAACTCCCATTACCAGAGATGAGAATACTATTGGAATTGCAATCATTTTAAGTGCCCTGATAAAAATATCTCCCATCCACTTAATAGCGGGAGCGTATTCATAAAAGAATATTCCAAAAGGGATTGAGAGAGCGATTGCGATTAAAATTTGCCAGTGGAGCGGAATTTTTTTCATGTTCTACTTGTTTTTGTTATTTTATTAATTACCAGGGCTATAGCGCCGTCACCTGTAACATTACAAGCGGTACCAAAACTATCCATAGTTATATATAGAGCTATCATCAAACCTGTTAGGTTCTCATCAAATCCAAGCATCGACTGCAACAGAGCAATAGCTGCCATTATTGCTCCACCGGGGACACCGGGGGCAGCAACCATTGTTATTCCTAACATCATAATAAAACCGGCAAACATATTTAAATCAGTATCTGCGCCGGTCATATACATTATAGCAAAAGCACAGGAAACAATTTTCAGTATACTTCCGGATAGGTGAATTGTAGCACATAAAGGAATTACGAAATCAGCAACTTCATCTTCAACTCCATTTTTCTTTGTTTGATTTAAAGTAACCGGGATGGTAGCAGCAGACGACTGAGTACCAAGAGCGGTCATATATGCCGGCATCATAGTAAGAAGTGCTTTCAGTGGGTTTTTTCCGCTTATAAAACCGGCGACAAAAAATTGAAACAACAGCAAAGCAACATGCATTGCAAAAATCACCAGGATAACTTTAAAAAAAAGACCAATAACAACCGGTACCTGTCCCTCAGCTCCAATCTTAAGAAAAATGCCGAATATGTAGAGCGGTAGCAGAGGTATAATTACTTTTTGAATGATAATAATAATTATATCCCTGAACTCTCCCAATGCACTTTTTAGCCTTTTACCGTCAGTTGCAGAGACTCCCAAACCAATAACAAAGGCAAGAATCAGCGAAGTTGTTACGCTCATTAATGGAGGCATCTCAAGAGTAAAGTATGATTTTATTGTATCAGAAATAAGTAATCCGGGACCTCCGATAATTTCATCCGATGACATAATCAACGGCAACGACCAGCTGGTAGTGAAGTAAGAGAAAAATCCGGCAAAAATTGTTGAACCATAGGCTATCACAGCAGTAATTGCAAGTAATTTCCCTGCCCCTTTTCCAAGATCAGCTATTCCGGGAGCGACAAGACCTACAATAAGAAGAGGAATAATAAACGACAAAAAATTTCCGAAAATACCATTAATTGTGACAAAAAAACGAGTTCCCCACAGAGGGAAGAAGAGAGAACAAAAAATACCGAATAGTATGGCTATGATTATCCTGGTTAAGAGCCCGGGTTTAAAATTCAGAACCATAACTCTTATTTGTTAAAAGTTTTATCCTCATCTTTAAGTACCCCGACACCATAATCACCTGTAGATTTTGCCCAGGCCCTGTGCATCATTGCCGTATTAAAAACCAGAGAGATATTGCCCGATTTATCAACGGCAATTATCCCTCCGCCAGACCCTCCCATAGGGTCTATTTTATTAAATATCACTTCTTTGGCTGCATCTTCAAGAGTTGCGTTCTTATACTCCATCAAAGCAGAAATATCGTAAGCAACAACTCTTCTTATCCAGTACTCTCCATGGCCGGTCCCCGAAACTGCTACTGTATTGTTATTTGCATATGTTCCGGCTCCTATAACCGGGACATCACCCACTCTGCCCCATTTTTTTCCTGACATACCTCCGGTAGAAGTAGCAGCAGCGAGGTTGCCGTGAATGTCAAGAGCAACACATCCAACAGTTCCTCTTAAATCGGGATTCTCTTTCTTATGAATAATCCTGTTTAGTTGCTCCTCACGCTGTTTAGTTGAAAAGTACTCATTATCAACTATTTCCAACAATTGATCCTTTGCAAATGAAGAAGCGCCCTCTCCAATCAGTAAAACATGGGCAGTGCTGTCCATAACAAGTCTAGCTGCTTTTATCGGGTTCTTAATGTCCTTTACTCCTGCAACAGCACCAGCTTTTAAATCAGCTCCACTCATTATTGCTGCATCAAGTTCGTGCATTCCATCAATAGTCTTTACAGCACCCTTTCCGGCATTAAAAAGCGGACAATCTTCCATATAAACTACAACGGCTTCTACCGCGTCCAACGAAGATTTTCCATCTCTAAGCATTTGAGCGCCAATTTCAACAGCTTCGAGGAGATATTTTTCGTATTCTAACTTTCTCTCCTCAGACATAGAGGCTGATGAACCTGCTCCTCCGTGAACAGCAATTGACCAGACTACACTCTCCTCTTTCGAAGAGGTGCACGAAACAATTACCAATAAAATAACGGCAATAAAAGTTTTCCTTATCATTGTTCAAGTTTTTAGTGAAGCAAATATAGCACTAATTGCTATATTTGTGAAGTAAATGTACCCTAAAAATAATAGTATGAATAAACCCTATGTAGTCGGAATAGATGTCGGAGGCCAAACAACCAAACTTGGAATCGTAGATGCAAGAGGTTCTGTTCTCTCTCAAACCTCTATCAGAACAGACACCCACACTGATGTAGAGTTGTATATGAACGACCTTGTCGATGCAATAAATAAAATTGCCTCAAAAACCGGAGGAATGGAAATGATCAGGGGTATCGGGGTTGGAGCTCCTAATGGAAATTACTACACCGGAACAATTGAGAATGCCGTTAATTTGGTTTGGGCTCGCTCCAATCCTATTGCTTTTGCCTCAATTCTAAAGGAAAAAACAGGAATTTCTGTCTCACTTACAAATGATGCAAATGCAGCTGCTGTCGGAGAAATGACATATGGGGCTGCAAAAGGAATGACTAATTTTATTATGATAACTCTTGGAACCGGAGTAGGCAGCGGAATAGTTATTAATGGAGAGGTCGTTTACGGCCACGACGGATTTGCCGGAGAATTAGGACACACCTTTGCCGTTAAAAGAAATGGAAGACAATGCAACTGTGGTAGAACAGGTTGCCTCGAAACATACACTTCTGCAATCGGTGTAGCAAGAACTGCAAGAGAATGGCTCGAATTATCCAATGAACCAAGTTTATTGAGGAATATTTCAGAAAGTATTTCATCTAAAGATGTTTTTCAAGCAGCTAAACTAGGAGACAAACTTGCCCTTAGGGTATTTGAATATACAGGAAAACTATTGGGAGAATCATTTGCAGACTTTGTTGCATTCAGCGCTCCCGAAGCAATAATTCTTTTTGGAGGTCTTGCCCGATCAGGAGACTTATTACTCCATCCAATCACCGAACATATGAATGCTAACCTTATTTCGATTTGGAAAAACAAAGTACAAATTCTATTCTCACAGCTCAAAGAATCTGACGCAGCCATTCTAGGAGCCAGCGCCCTTGGCTGGAGCTCCAAATAATATCCACACATAATTTTTTTGCCCCAAAATTCATTTGGGGTCTGACCCCCATTTACGTGTTTGCTGGGTTTGCGGGGGGGGGTATAAAAAA
>CAYGGD010000047.1:0-14388 GCA_964349315.1 uncultured Muribaculaceae bacterium | reverse complement strand
ATTAATAACCTTATAAATAATATCATATGTCAATTCCTTTTGTTGATAGGCACAATGGACCCCGCGAAAACGAGGTTGCGGAAATGCTTTCCGTAGTTGGAGTAAAAAGCATAGAAGATCTTATAAAGCAAACTGTTCCATCAAACATTCTGCTTACGGAACCGCTGCAAATGGGGGAGGCACAGAGCGAACAGGAATATTTGGCACAACTTAAAAAGAGTGTCTCTAAAAATAAGAGCTACCGTTCACTTATTGGTATGGGATTTTACGGAACCGGCACACTCCCTGTGGTTGTCCGAAATGTCTTCGAAAATCCATGCTGGTACACATCATACACCCCATATCAGGCAGAAATATCTCAGGGCCGTCTCGAGGCACTTCTTAACTTCCAGACAATGGTAGCGGGGCTCACCGGATTTAAAATTGCCAACAGCTCTATGCTGGACGACTCCACTGCAGCTGCCGAAGCAGTAAGAATGATGTCCGAACTTCGTTCAAGAGAGGCACAGAAAGCAGGAAAAAATGTGCTTTTTATAGATAATAATATTTTCCCGCAAGTGATGGCAGTTGTTGAAACAAGGGCCGAGGCACTTGCTATAAAAACAGTAAAAGGTGATTTCCGTACTCATAAATTTGACGATATGTGCTTCGGTGCATTGGTTCAGTATCCGGCAGCAAACGGAGAGGTTTGTGATTACTCTGCTTTTTGCGAAGAGGCGCATTCAAAGGGGGTATTGGTTACAGCAGTTACCGATATACTATCTCTTGCAATTCTTAAAGAGCCCGCTTCGTGGGGAGCCGACATAGCCGTTGGCACAGCACAAAGATTTGGCCTTCCTATGGGATTCGGGGGTCCTACTGCAGGTTTTCTGGCAACCAAAGATGAGTACAAAAGGAATATGCCGGGCAGAATCATTGGCGTGTCGGTCGATCGCCTTGGCAAACCTGCTTTAAGAATGGCACTGCAAACCCGCGAACAACACATTAAAAGGGAGAAAGCAACATCTAATATATGTACTGCAACAGCCCTGATGGCTACAATGACCGGAATGTACGGTGTATATCATGGTCCGGAAGGGCTAAAAACTATTGCAAATGATATTCACAACCATGCCGCTGCCTGTGCTGCAGAATTGAAAAAGATGGGCTTCAACCTCTCCTGCACAAGCTTTTTCGACACCATTGAAATTACAGGAGCAGATGTTAAGGAAATTGAAAAGAGAGCCCTTGCAAAAGAGATTAACTTCTACTATCCAAACGACACAACCGTAAGAATCAGTTTCGACGAACTTACAACCAAACAAGAGGTAGTTACGGTATTAAATATTTTCGGTAGAGAATCCAACGATTATCCCGCATCACAAAAAGCTGAACTCTTTATGCAAAGAGAGAGTAAGTTTATGACCGAAACCACATTTAATAAGTTTCATTCCGAAACCGAGATGATGCGTTACATCAAAAAGCTTGAGAGAAGAGATCTTTCACTAGCCCACTCGATGATACCGCTTGGCTCATGCACAATGAAACTTAACGCAGCTGTGGAGATGATGCCTCTAAGCTGGTCGGAACTTACCAATATGCACCCGTTTGTTCCGGAAAATCAGGCGGAGGGATATATGGAGCTTATCCGTGAAACCGAAGATGCATTGGCCAAAATTACCGGTTTTTATGCCTGCTCACTGCAGCCTAACTCGGGAGCAGCAGGAGAGTACGCAGGGCTTATGACAATAAGGGCCTATCATATTGCAAACGGTAATGCACAAAGAAATGTAGCCATTATTCCCACATCGGCACATGGAACAAACCCCGCCTCTGCAGCAATGGCCGGTATGGAAATAGTACTTGTCCCTTGCGACGATAAAGGCAACATTAATGTAACAGAACTTAGGAATAAAGCTGAGGAACACAAAGATACTCTCTCATGCATGATGATTACATACCCATCTACACATGGTGTTTTTGAATCGAGCGTAAAAGAGATGATGGATATTATTCACGAGAACGGAGGACTTGTATACATGGACGGTGCCAATATGAATGCCCAGGTGGGGCTTACTCACCCGGGTATTATCGGGGCTGATGTTTGTCACCTTAACCTTCACAAAACTTTTGCAATTCCTCACGGAGGGGGTGGTCCGGGTATAGGACCTATTTGCGTAACCAAAGAGCTTGCCCCGTATCTTCCATGCCATCCTTTTATAAAAGACTGCCCTAACAAAGGAGCCAAAGCAATCAGCTCTGCTCCTTACGGTTATCCTATGGCGCTACCTGTTACTCATGCCTATATAAAGCTTCTTGGAACCGATGGTTTGAAAAAAGCTACCGAAATTGCTATTCTTAATGCAAACTATGTTTCCGTTAAGCTTAAAGATTACTACAAAACCCTCTACAGCGGCAAAAGCGGAAGGGTAGCCCACGAATGTATTCTTGATTTACGCGATTTCAGAAAAGAGTATGGCGCCGACGCCACAGATGTGGCAAAACGCCTTATGGACTTCGGCTTCCACGCGCCAACTCTCTCTTTCCCTGTTGTCGACACTCTTATGGTAGAGCCAACAGAGAGTGAGTGCAAAGCAGAACTCGACCGCTTTATTGAGGCAATGATAACAATTAAACAGGAATGCGAAGCCATTAAATCGGGTAAAGCAGACAAGGCCGATAATCCTCTGAAAAATGCTCCTCACACTGTCGACGAAGTTTGTGCATCTGAGTGGAATCACAACTACAGCCGCGAAACCGCTGCATATCCTCTCGACTGGATAAGAGACAACAAATTCTGGCCTCATGTTGCCAGGGTAGACAACGGATACGGAGACAGAAACCTTATGTGCAGCTGCGAGGGCTGGATAGAAGAATAAAAACTTAGCAAATATGTTAGAGAATGAGTTAACCACCGGAGCAACGGCTCTTTTCGGAATAGTAGATAAAATTTATGAGTTACTGATTAATCTGGGCATTTCTCATAATCTTGCCACTATTTTAGATGAGATAGTTAGTGTTACTCTTCTTTTTGCAGTGGCTTACGTTGCAAATTTATTTGCAAGGGTGGTTGTCTATCGTGTTATTGTCAGATTGGCCCAAATGACTCCAACAAAGTGGGACGATATTTTTGTCGAGCACCGGGTTATCAAGCACCTGGTAAGAATAATCCCGGGGATAATTGTCTCAGTTGCTGCTCCCGTAGCTTTGAGGAGTGAATTGTGGGTAATGATATTGCAAAGGGCATCTCATATCTTCATCGTTATTACTCTGCTAAACTCTATTGCTGCTGCAACCAGAGCTCTCACCGCTGTTTTTGCCCGATCGAAAGAGTATTCAGACAAGCCGATGAAAGTTGTTTTTCAGATTATTGCAGTGCTCTCATATTTTGTAGGAGGTATTGCAATAATCAGTATTCTTGTTAATACCAGCTTTACATCGCTATTTGCTGCACTTGGTGCCTCAATGGCAATACTGATGCTCATCTTCAAAGATAGTATTCTTGGGTTTGTTGCGGGTTGGCAGCTCTCTGTTAACGATATGCTCCGCCCCGGCGACTGGATTACAGTTCCCAAATACGGAGCCGACGGCGATGTAGAGGAGATTAGTCTATATTCGGTTAAGGTGCGTAACTTCGACCGAACAATAACCACCATACCCCCCTATTCACTAGTTAGTGAATCGTTCCAAAACTGGAGAGGGATGCAGGAGTCTGAGGGTAGACGCGTTAAACGCTCGGTAGCAATTGATATGAACTCCATTAAATTCTGCACCCCGGAGATGCTGGAGAAATTCAAAAAAATATATCTACTAAAAGAGTATATCGAAAAAACTGAGGAAGAGATTCAGCTTTACAATAAGGATAACGGGATAGACAACTCTATTCTGGTTAACGGCAGAAGGCAGACAAACATAGGGGTGTTTCGTGCATACCTTGAAAAATATCTGGCAAGCCATCCTGAAGTAAACGGATCACTTGTTAAAATGGTAAGACAACTGCAACCAACAGAAAAAGGGATTCCCGTAGAGCTGTACTTCTTTATTTCAAACAAAAACTGGGTTAGCTACGAAAACATCCAGTCTGATATATTCGACCATGTTCTGGCAATAGTTCCACAATTCGATCTCAAGATTTTCCAATACCCTTCAAGCGGCTCTTTACCCCACATTAGTGAGTAGGGGCAAAAATATTTAGGTACTCCATCAGAGCCTGTGAAAAACGGAAAAAGCCGAGATCGGTCAGGTGCACTCCGTCTACTGTACCCTCTCCGTCACTGCCAAGAAGGCTCTCGCCCCTTATGTACTCTACATTGCTAAAACCGGCTCTTAACAGTTGGGCAAAGATATCTCTCCAAGCACTGTTCTCCTCGTTAATTTCCGATTGGGCGCTCATATTAAACCCAAGAGTAGGGAAATTGGGATTTTCAACCATATATATAACTGTGCCGGGCATTTGTTCTGCTAAGTAACTTATAAACACATAAGCACTGTCTTTTACACTCTGTGCAGTTGTGTTTGGCAAACAATCTACAACAACAGCATCTGCTTCGATAAGAGCAATCGCCTTTGCCATAGAAAAGTCTAATCGTGCATTACCGGAAAAACCAAGGTTAATTGTCTCTCTGTCCAAAGCTCTCCCGATTATTGCAGGATAGGCCATTCCCGGCCTCGAAGCACATCCTCCCTGAGTAATGCTTGTTCCATAAAATACTATCGGTTTACGATCGGCCCTTTTGGTCAGCCGGTTATTCTGAGGCCCTCTTATAACAGCGCTGCTGTCTACACCTATCTGCACACTTTCAACACCATCGTAAAGCGGAAAATAGGCAATATACTCTCTGTTTTGAGTAAGCATATTTTTTATGACCACAGCAAAGCTCTCCTTACCCGAAGGTCTGGCAGTTCCTGCATATTGCCATTTACCACCCTCCATAACATAAAGGTCAATCCCTTTTATGCCTGTATCAGGCATATGGTTCATTCTGAAATCGTTTTTAACTGTCCACTTAACAGATATTGCAGTGCTGTTTGAGTTAAACCGCACTGCAAGTCCAGCAGAGTTACCTCCTAAAGAGAGAAGCTCTTTTCTGAATTCATTTTTTAATGATAGCGGCAGACGGCCATATATTTCGTGGCTCTGTTCAAATCCGTTCCCTATTATCATTAAGCTGTCGGCACTGACAAATTTCATCTGCTCTTTTGTCTGCGATGTCAGATTATTAGTCAGCAATAAGGCAAAAACCAAAAATGCAGCCGACACGCACCTGTAATAACTCTTCATATCAATCATTATTTAAAATATTTCTCCTTCGGGGTTTACCCATTCTATTACTATGCCCCTTCTCTCCATTCCTCTGAACCATGTCATCTGCCTCTTTGCAAACTGCCTTATGGCAACAGCCAGTTTCTGGTGCATATCGTTAAAATTTAACTTACCCGTTAAATAGAGGGTTACATATTTGTATTCGAGCCCGTAATATATAAGATCGTCAGGAGCAATCCCACTGTTTAACAGAGATTGAACCTCCTCTATCATCCCCCCTTTCAGGCGCTCTTTTAAACGGTTATTTATCCTTGACACTCTCTCATCTCTGCTTATATCCATACCGATAAAACGGGTAGAAATTGGTTTGAATGTCTGAATTTTCATCGGGTTTAATTGTTGATAATGAGCTATCTCCAATGCTCTTATCACCCGCTTTTTACTTGTGGTATCTGTTGTGTTGTGCAACTCTTTTAAGTCGGAGAGCATTTGTGTTAGCTCTTCTAAACTCTTTTTTTCCATCAGCTGCCTGAACTCGCTGTCCGGAGGAACTTCCGGCAGATAGTATCCTTTAGTGGCAACCTCTATGTAAAGTCCGCTACCTCCGCAAAGAATCGGTTGTTTTTTGCGTGATACAATATCGTTGTATACTCTGTTGAAGTCTCTCTGATACTCAAAAATATTGTATCTGGTTCCCGGCTCTGCAATATCTATCAGGTGATAAGGTACCGCCACTCCAGCAACAACATAATCGTCCAGATCTTTACCTGTGCCTATATCCATCCCGCTGTAAACCTGACGCGAATCTGCCGAAATAATCTCGCCACCTGTTTTATGAGCCATTTTTACGGCATAGCGCGTTTTACCCGAAGCAGTGGGCCCCAATATACATATCAATTCGTTCATTACACAAATTTACACTATTTTTGCACTCCAATGGTTAAAGCAAAAAGTAAAATAGAGATTAAAAACAAAAAGGCCTCTTTTGAGTATGAATTAATAGAGAGCTTTACTGCCGGCATTGTCCTTTCAGGCACCGAGATAAAATCTATCCGTGCAGGTAAGGCATCGCTTGCCGACTCTTACTGCTATTTTGTAAAAAATGAGCTATTTGTTAAAAATATGCATATTGCAGACTACTGGTGGGCTAGTTTCAACCAGCACGATCCCCGCAGAGACCGAAAGCTTTTGCTTAACAAAAAAGAGCTCCGCCGCCTGTTCCGTGCCACCCGTGAAAAGGGGCTTACCATTGTTTCAACTCGTCTTTTTGTTGCCGAAAACGGATACGCAAAACTCAATATCGCCCTTGCACGGGGCAAGAGAGAGTACGATAAAAGACACTCCATTAAGGAAAAAGATTTGCGCCGCGAAGCAGACAGAGGATAAAACTACCTCTTCTTCTTTTGCACTATTGCCGCCGGCTCTCCCTTGTAAATACTATGGATAATAAGGGCTATTCCCCCTAGTACAAATGGAACACTAAGCCACTGTCCCATGTTTAGGGTCATCCCCTGTTCAAACGGAACCTGGGGCTCTTTAACAAACTCGATAAAAAACCGTGATGCAAAAATTCCAATAAGAAAAATCCCGAACATTGTCCCTTTTTTGAGTTTCGGCAACAATTTCCAGTACATAAACATCAACAATCCGAAAGTTATCAGATATGCAATTGCCTCATAAAGCTGGGTAGGATGTTTTGGCAGCACCTCACCCCTTAGCACAAAAATAAAGCCCCACGGAAGATCTGTCGGATTACCATAAATCTCAGAGTTCATAAGGTTTCCTAAACGAATCAAAGCCCCGGCCAAGGCTGTGGCAATGCCTATTCTCTCCATCAGCCACAAATAGTCGAAATTGTATCTTCTTCCGTACTTTTTTACATAATACCATATAGCAATCAAAATTGCCACTGCTCCTCCGTGACTTGCCAGACCCCCTTCCCAAATTTTAAAAATCTCCAGGGGTCTTGCCAGATAGTACTCGGGTTCGTAAAAGAGACAGTGTCCCAAACGGGCACCGATTACTGCAGAACCCAAAAGAGTGTAAAGCAGAGCATCCAGAATTTCTGCAGGCACACCCTCGCGCTTGAAAAACTTTATAAAGATGTAATAACCAATTATAAAACCCGAGATAAACAGCACACTGTAATATCTAATACTAACAGGCCCAATGGAAAATATTTCCGGCGAGGGCGCCCATGTAATCGACAGAGGTATCATAGCAATTATCTTTTAAGTCTGGTAAAAACACTAAGTGGCAGAGCCCTTCCAAAGTTATCTTTAAGATAGAGTTCGCCGAATGATATATCGTAATTTCCTTTAGGCGTAAGATTAAATGAGCTTTTAACAACACTCTCCGAAAGAAGGGCCGAATATCCGTTAGAGTAGAGGTTTAAAACAAGAAAGCTCTCCTTTTCGTACAGTATTTTAGAAACCCCCACCATCATCTCAAATAAAAGCTCGTCCAGTTTCCATTTCTCTCCGTCGGGCCCGTGCCCGTAAGCCGGAGGGTCCATAATAATACCGTTGTATTTGTTTCCTCTTTTTGCCTCCCTTTTAACAAACTTAAGAGCATCTTCCACCACCCAGCGGATATTATCCATTCCGCTATTCTCCATATTATCTCTTGCCCAGGAGACAACCTGCTTTACTGAATCGAGATGAGTGACATCGGCCCCTGCACATTTTGCCGCCAGCGATGCTGCTCCGGTGTAGGCAAAAAGATTTAAAACTTTTGGCTTCTCTAATTTTTTGGTCTCTTTGTAAATATAATCCCAGTTAGGCGCCTGTTCAGGAAAGAGTCCTACATGTTTAAATGCAGTAAGAGCCAGCCGTAGCCTCATATCGAGCCCATCCTTTTTGTAACTGACCATCCACCTCTCCGGCATCTTTTTAAGCGATTGCCATGTTCCCGAATCTTCTTTACCTGAGCGTCCAAAACCGGCTCCGGTAGCAAATTTGGTATGGGCAACCGAAAGCCACTCTTTATCTGAAAGATGCTTGTCCCACAACGCCTTTGGCTCAGGCCTTATCAGATAATAGTTGCCAAACCTCTCTAACTTTTCAAAATCTCCTGAATCAATCAGCTCATAATCACTCCATTTTAGAGGTTGCTCAAGTAACATCGCACTTTTTGGGTTTTAAATTGTTAACAATAGTGCCCCGAAGGTAGTAAAATTCTTAGAATATTCTTATTTTTGCGGCCTGTAAAGTGACTTATTTAACATTTTTTCCATATGCAAAATATTGATAATTACGATTTCACGGGAAAAAGAGCCATTGTGAGAGTAGACTTCAATGTCCCTCTTAATGAATCATTCCAAATCACTGATGACACCCGCATAAGGGCCGCCATTCCTACACTTAAAAAAGTACTGGAAAAGGGAGGCTCTTTGATAGTCATGTCCCATTTGGGGAGGCCGAAAGGACCAACTGACAAATTCTCTTTAAAACATATTATTCCTGCAATTGAAGAGAAACTGGGTACAAAAATTAAGTTTGCCCCTGACTGTATAGGGACTGAAGCTGCAGAACTATCAGCAAAACTGCAACCAGGAGAGGTACTGCTTCTGGAAAACCTGAGGTTTTATGCAGAGGAAGAGGGTAAGCCACGCGGATTGGCCGAAGATGCCACGGACGAAATCAAAAAAGCAGCTAAAGCCAAAATTAAAGAGAGCCAGAAGGAGTTTACCAAAAAGCTGGCCTCTTATGCCGATTGCTATATAAATGATGCTTTTGGCACAGCTCACCGCGCTCACGCCTCTACCGCTCTTATTGCCAAACACTTCCCTAATGATAAAATGTTTGGTTATGTGATGGAGGGAGAGATTAAAGCGATAGATAAAGTACTTAAGACTCCTGAAAAACCTGTG
This sequence comes from uncultured Muribaculaceae bacterium, assembly GCA_964349315.1. Classification (GTDB taxonomy): domain Bacteria; phylum Bacteroidota; class Bacteroidia; order Bacteroidales; family UBA932; genus Bact-08. The sequence goes on along the minus strand of CAYGGD010000047.1, from coordinate 5,275 downwards.
ACAGCAATAATTGGAGGGGCTAAAGTTTCTTCCAAGATTACCATCATTGAGAAGCTTTTTGATGTTTGCGACAACATGATTATCGGAGGAGGAATGACTTTTACTTTTGTAAAAGCACAGGGTGGAAACATCGGCAAATCGCTTTGCGAGGACGACCAGTTAGAACTTGCCCTTTCAATTTTAGAAAAGGCTAAGGCAAAAGGTGTCAAGTTGTACTACTCCGGAGAGGTTGTAGTGGCAGATGGCTTCAGCAACGATGCCAATACCCGTATATGCATGGACAACAACATTCCTGACGGATGGATGGGTATGGATGCAGCTCCTTCTACACTTAAAGAGTGGGAAGAGGTTTTGCGCAACTCCAAAACCGTACTATGGAACGGTCCTGTGGGTGTGTTTGAAATGAGCAATTTTGCAAAAGGGACAAACCGCATAGCTGAGCTTCTTGCTGATATCACCTCGAAAGGTGTGTTTACCCTTGTTGGCGGAGGCGACTCTGTTGCTGCCGTAACTCAGATGGGCTATGCAGATAAAGTAAGTTATGTTTCCACAGGCGGTGGTGCTATGCTCGAGTATCTCGAGGGTATAGAGTTGCCCGGAATAGCAGCAATACGCGAATAAGAAACAGACAACCATACATACCAAACCCGGCAGCAACAACCTGTCGGGTTTTTGGTTTCTGCTGTCAGGGTGTACAGCCCGGAAAATCCTCCCCACCTACGGCGGGTCCCCTCCCTTTTCGGGAGCCAAAGTTTTCCTTGGCTGTCACCCTGCACAGCAGAAAACTGTTGCAGAAATATAATAAGCTCATAGTTTTTAAGGCGATACAATATGCCGTATAACATAAGGCAACTTCGGTTTTTTAGGTTTTTGGTGAAGTATTTTGAGGAAACAGGCCGAGGACTGTTTGACGACCAACGGGAGGAGTCCCGCAGGCCCCGAAAAATACAAAGCAAAAAACCGTCAAGAAAAACCGCGTTGCCGATGCATACGGCAGATAATAAAAAAGCCTTAAAACTCGTTGGTTTTAAGGCTATGCATACAACATGATAGATCTGCTTAAACGGTCATTATCTCCTTCTCTTTTAATGAAAGAGCCTCATCAATCTTTTTATTATAAGAATCTGTCTCCTTTTGAATAGCCGCCTCACCATCTTTGGCAACATCTTCGGGAAGACCCTCTTTCTGGTATTTTTTCAGAAGTTCAACTCCCTCGCGACGGGCATTACGGATACTGATCTTGGCAGTTTCACCCTCTGCCTTAACCTTTTTAACAAGATCTTTCCGTCTCTCTTCGGTAAGAGGTGGTACATTAATCCTGATATGTTCACCGTTATTTTGCGGTGTAAAACCAATATTAGCCACCATTATGGCCTTCTCAATAATGGGTATCATTTTTTTATCCCATGGCTGAAGCAGCATAGTTTTGGCATCAGGGGTAGTGATACTGGCAACTTGAGGGACAGGTGTTGCAGATCCATAATAATCTACCATAATATTGTTGAACACTGCCGGATTTGCTTTTCCCGCTCTGTAGGTTTTAAGCTCATCCTCCAAGTGCAGGAGAGCTTTCTCCATTTTCTCACTTGCAGCAGTAATAACCTCTTTTTGTTTAGCTATATCCATATCTTAAATTTTTAAATTATTCACCTGAGATTACCGTTCCCGTGCCAACCTGGCCACTGACAACCTTTAGCAGAGTACCGGGATTATTCATATTAAAAACTACTATCGGAATATTATTCTCCTTACAAAGGGTAAAAGCAGTTAAATCCATAATCTTAAGATTCTCTGCCAAGGCTTTGTCATAACTCAATGAGTTGTACTTAACGGCGTTAGCATCTTTTTCAGGATCAGCATTATAAACACCGTCTACACGAGTCCCTTTAAAAAGTGCATCAACCCCAAGCTCAGCTGCCCGAAGTGCAGAGGCAGAGTCAGTAGTAAAAAAAGGATTACCTGTACCACCTGCAATAATTGCAACTCCTCCCGCATTCATAACCTCCAGCGCCTTATCTCTCACATAATAACGAGCAAACGGCTCCATTGGAACCGCTGTAAATACCTCACAATTAATGCCTTTACTCTTAATGGCCATTGAAAGGGCAATACTGTTAATCACTGTTGCAAGCATTCCCATTTGGTCGCCCCTCACTCTGTCGAAACCGAGAGTTGTGCCGTTAAGACCTCTGAAAATATTTCCACCGCCAATTACTACAGATACAGTTGTTCCTGAATTGACTACTGATGCGATTTCGGCTGCATAATTATGAAGGACTTTTTCGTTAAGTCCTTTTCCATCTTCTGCACCAAGACTCTCGCCACTTAGTTTTAAAAGAATTTTTGAATATTTATGCATTGTATGAGATATTCTGTTGAATAGCGTTTTACATCCAACAAAAATAGCTAAAGATTATGAAAATAACAAGCAAGAAACTATCTTTGCTCAATCGTAAATTAAAGTATAAAATGGGGAATATTTTACAATCTTCCATTGGTAAAAAGCTCATAATGAGTATTACCGGCCTTTTTCTCATAGTTTTTTTGTTAGTTCATTTATTGGCTAACTCTGCATACCTTTTTGGTGAGGAGGCCTTTGAGGCAATGATACACTTTATGGGTTCGCCATTCGTGGTAATCATGGTGCCGGTGCTTGCAGCAGGATTTTTGCTCCATATTCTTTACTCCGGGTACCTCTTTATTATGAACAGAAAGGCGAGAGGCAGCGAAAGATATGCAGTTACAAACAAGGCCAAAACAGACTCCTGGGCATCAAAAAACATGCTGGTTCTCGGCCTTATTATCTTAGGCGTTCTTATTTTCCATCTTTCACACTTCTGGGCAAAGATGCAGCTTCCGGAAATTATAGGAAGCGAAGCAGAAAACGGATATATACTGATGCACCAAACCTTTGGCGACATCAGAATTGTCATTTGCTATCTGCTCTGGTTTGTTGCGTTATGGTTTCACCTTACACACGGGTTCTGGAGTGCTTTTCAAACTCTTGGAGCCAATAACGATAAATGGCTCGTAAGGCTTAAAGTTATCTCCTATTTGTATGCGACATTTATTGCTTTGGGATTTAGTACAATAGCTATTGCTGCATACTTAAAATCGAACGGTATAATTTAGGTTTTACTAAAAGAAGAGCTCTCTGATAATACCATCGGACACAAAGAGGTGATTCGGAGGTATTCTTAGGGCATTGCCCTCATCTATCAATACCCCTTTATCTACAAAAATTTGCGACTGTAATAAGAGATGGTTTTGGAAAACCTTACTAAAAGATGCCTCCAGCTCCGTTTTATTAATCCCCTTTACAGTCCGCAAAGAGAGCATCACAAATTCATTAAACCTCTCCTTCTCTCCTATCTGCTCGCTGCAGTAAAAAACCTCACCGCTCTCTATACTCTTAATGTAGGCCGCTATCCCTTTTCTGTTCCAGAATCGTCTGTCGCCGGTAAACGAGTGGGCAGAAGGGCCAAATCCAAAATAGGGGGTAAAGTCCCAGTACGAGCTGTTGTGCCGCGACTCTTTGCCTGTTTTGCAAAAGCTCGAAACTTCGTACTGCCGGTAGCCGTTGTTGCCCAAAAGGTGTTGCAACTGTGAATACTGCCTGTATGAGTCGTTTTGGTCTGTTGGTGAATAAATGCCCGAATTATACAGTGAGTTTAGTTTTGTCCCTTTTTCTATGCTTAGCTGATACGACGAAATATGTTCCGGTTTCAACTCAATTGCCTTGTTTATATTAAAGAGCCACTCCCGATTACTTAGAAGCTCAAAACCAAAAATAAGATCGATACTTATGTTACTGAATCCTGCCTCTCTTGCAATATAGTACGACTCTGTTGCCTGCAGGGCAGTATGGCGACGGTTCATCCATTTAAGGTGGCTCTCAACAAACGACTGGACACCTATGCTTATTCTGTTAAAACCTGATTTTATGAGATCTCTGCAGAACTCTTTATCAATATCGTCAGGATTAGCCTCAAGAGTCACCTCAACCTCATCACCTCCTTTAACAGGGTAATGTTCTTTAATTATCTGCAGAATGTCCGAGAGTTGGTCTGAGGACAAAAGAGAGGGGGTACCACCTCCAAAGTAGATTGTCTCTACGGTGTACCCCCTCTTTTTAAAATCTTGTGAGCGATTTATTATCTCGCTCTTTAAAGCTTGTACAAAAAGCGGCAGTTTTCCCCTCTGTTTTACCGAGTAAAAGTCGCAATAGATGCAAAACTGCTCACAGAACGGGATATGTAAATATATACCTGCCAATAATTGTAGTGGTTAAACAAAAGTTACCTTAAAAGCAGGTCTGCGCTGCCAAGTTTACCCTCTTCGGTGAAGATATCTACATTGTAAACGCCTCTTACATAGGGCTGATTACTTGCAAAGAAAATACACACTTCAAGTTCTGATCCCTGATAGTCTACCTCTCTGACAGCCGAATAAATCATCTGCTCTCCATCTGAGGTAAAAATCTGCTGTTGTGAGTTTGTCATAAGTATACCATCCGGCCCTTTAACTCTGATATAGATGCGTCTCGGCCCTTTTCTGGCAATAGAGTTTTCTACAAGGTTAAGACATGTCCGCAGCTTTGCTGTTCTGCTGCTTCTGTCGGTATCTGAATCCCTTGCGTTAATGGCTGTAAGGACAAATCCACGACCTCTGAGCACCGAGCCCACTTCAACCTGCCTTGCATACTCATCAGTAGTTGTCCTGAGCTGATCGTACCTCTGGCGGGTTTGGCGTGCCTCGTCTCTGGCCTGTGCAGCATCGTGTCGGAGAGATATATTTAAAGTGTTTAAAGAGTCTATCTGATGAATATAAGATCTCATTATACTCCGTAAAGTACCAAGCTCTCTCTCGTACTGGCGGATTTGTGTTCTGTTTCTGGCCTCAGTCTGCTGAAATCTTTCAATCAGCTGCTCTACCTTTTCTCTCTCTCTGTCAAGTTCTGCATTCAGACTATCGTTGTTTGTGTTAAGCTCTTCGTAATCGTCGCGCAGCTGCACCATTTGCGTGTTAAGCTGATCTTTTTCTAGATTAAGCTCTTTTATCATGCCGCTACGGTCTATCCATATCCAGGCAAGGACAATGGCTAGGACTACTGCTACCGCAGCCATAACAATTACAAGTGTTTTTAGATTCTTTTCGTTTCCCATAATTTTGAATATTCTCTTACCACAAAAATAGAAATTTTATCTCATATAGTGCAGATAAATTTCATAGCTTTGTGTTACAAAACAAATTAATAAATAGAGAATAATAATAT
>CAYGGD010000046.1:0-14397 GCA_964349315.1 uncultured Muribaculaceae bacterium | reverse complement strand
CCACTCTGCCATCTCTCCTTTCGATTGGGCTGCAAAGATATTGATTTTTTCTATATCGCCAAAAAAATATCTATTGGATAGTGGCATAGTATTTGGAGATTTTTTATTATATTTATGAGCGGCTATTCATATATCTCAAAAACCTAACCATATGAAAAGTAAAACTTTTGAAACAGAAATACTGGAACTTGAATCAAATCTTTCCAGATATGCATACAGTTTAACATCTAACAGAGACGACGCCAAAGACCTTGTCCAGGAGACCTTTTTCAAGGCCTTCAACAACCAGGATAAGTTTAACGAACACACAAACATAAAGGCCTGGGTGTACACCATTATGAAGAACACCTTTATTAACGACTACCGCAGAAGGACAAAACGGCAGTCGCTATTTAGCGAAGATGTGCACGAATATGTTATTAACAACAAACCTGCCGACTATGGTCCGGAGGCCGATTTCGGCTTTCGTGAGCTTACAAAGGTTGTAAACAGCCTGGAACCGGAATTCAGGATACCTTTTCAAATGCATGATAAAGGCTTCAAATATCAGGAGATTGCAGATGAGCTGGGGCTTCACCTCGGTACAGTTAAAAGCAGAATCCACTTTTCCAGACAAAAACTTATGGGGAAACTAAAATGATGAAAAATATTTTCTCTTAAAAAGAAGAAGATAGACAACCCCTATTGTTATGCAGGAATCTGCTACATTAAAGATCGGCCTGAAAAATATAAAATTCTCCCCTCCCCTGAAAGGGATCCACGAGGGGAGAGTTGTGTCTATAATAGGAAAGTAAAACATATCTACCACTTTACCCTGCAAAAAAGGGGCATAACCACCTTCTGATGGAAACATAACAGCAGTTTCGGTAAATGTCGATTCACTGAAGATCATTCCGTAAAACATACTGTCAACAACATTACCAATTGCACCCACAAGTATGAGCGTAGTTCCGTAAATAACCCCGACAGGAGCTTCGGAGCGAATAAGTTTCCGGATAAAGGAGATAATAAAACCAATAAGCACGAGGCGAAAAAGAGTGAGGAGAAGCTTTCCTAATACTCCTCCAAACTGCATTCCAAAGGCCATTCCGTTGTTTTCAATAAAATAAATCTGAAACCAGCTGCCAATAACCGAGTAACTCTCACCTATTGTCATGTTGGTTTTAATCCAGATTTTGGAGATTTGATCTATCAGAAGAATCAAAACCACCAGAATGGTTATTTTATTGCCGTGCGACAACTTCATGCGATTAATCTCTCTTGTTTTTTGCCTCTACAGAAAGGGTTGCATGAGGCACCAGGAAGAGACGCTCTTTCGGTATTAGTTTGCCTGTTTCGCGGCAGATCCCGTAACTCTTGTTCTCTATTCTGATAAGGGCTGCCTCAAGAGACTGTATAAACTTATACTGGCGTTGTGCCAGTTGACCTGCCTCCTCTTTTGAGAGTGCCGAAGCGCCCTCTTCAAGTACCTTAAATGTAGGAGAAGTGTCCTCTGTATCGTTGCTGGAACTATGTGTAACTGCCGATTTCAGCTGCTGATATTCTTCCTTTGCAACCTCCAGTTTCTGAAGGATGAGCTCTTTAAACATCTGAAGTTCCTCGTCGGTATAGCGTACTTTCTCCTTAACTTCTTCTGTCGTTTTCCCTTTCGTTGTCATGTCTCAATTTTTTTTGAAAGCGTAAAGATAATAATAAATCGTATATAAAAAATAAAGTTAATACTCTACTTTATTTGTGTTTGTAGCCCATAAGTCAAAGGGTTGCATCGCCTCTTTTTCAAGAATTCTTTGGGCAGGCAATGATCTCCGGGCAGGTGAAACAGCAAATTGATCGTAAATAAAAGCATCACTGAAACCGGCTTTTGCCGCGTCGTGACGGTCGGCCGCAAAGTAAATTTTATCTACCCCTGCCCAGTAGGCAGCAGAGAGGCACATCGGGCACGGTTCGCAGGAGGTGTAAAGAACACATCCGGACAATTTAAAAGTACCCAAAGCTTTACAGGCACTCCTTATGGCATTGACCTCTGCGTGAGCAGTGGGGTCGTTATCGGGAGTTACAGTGTTACCGCAAGAGCTTATTATTTTGCCATCTTTAACAATAACCGCACCGAAAGGGCCTCCACCCGACGAGGAGGCGTTTGCGGAGGCAAGCTCAAGGGCTTTCCTCATAAATATATTGTTCTCTTCCATATAAATTATACTCTTGTCACCTTTATGGTGAGTGTTTTATCTTCCCACTCTATCTGGCTGCCACCCTCAATGTTATCGCTGAGGATAAGCTCTTTGGCCAGAGTCTGACTGCATATATACTCTTTATAGGTGCCGAGTGCATCTTTAATTTGTTGGTCCGGCTGCACCTCAATTACAATTTTATCAGTAACCTCAAACTGCGCATCTTTTCGCAAATTCTGCACCCTGTTTACCAGTTCACGGGCAACTCCCTCGCGGCGGAGAGAGTCTGTAATAGTTATATCCAGCGCAAGGGTAAGCTTACCCTCTGTTGCAACCAACCATCCCGGCATATCTTCGGAGGAAATCTCGTAATCGTTGTTGTTTAACTCTATCGCCCCCCCCGGAAGCTCAATTGAGTAGATATCCGAAGCATCTATCAGCGCAATCTGCTCCTGTGTAAAGTTAGCAAATGCGTTTGATATCTCCTTCATCTGTTTGCCGTATCTTTTGCCGAGTGTCTTAAAGTTTGGCTTAATCTTTTTGGTTACAAGGCCGCCAGTATCTACAATGTACTCTACCTCCTTAACATTTACCTCACTTAAAACAAGAGGTTTTATTAACTCAAACTGCTCTTTTATACGATTGTCCAGTACAGGAATCATTATTCTGGCAAGGGGTTGCCTTACCTTAATATTAACTTTTCTCCTTAAAGCAAGAATCATCGAAGAGGCTCGTTGAGCCAGTTCCATTCTCTCTTCCAGAGCTTTATCAACTACTTCGTGATTATACTCGGGCATAAACACCTGATGTACCGACTCTTCCGAAAAACGGCCCGAAACTGAATTGAGGTCGAGAAAGAGGCGCTCCATAAAAAACGGAGCTATCGGGGCTGCAAGTATCGCAACGCTCTCAAGGCAGCTGTAGAGTGTCTGGTATGCAGAGAGTTTGTCACTGTCCATCTCCCCGCCCCAAAACCTTTTGCGGTTAAGACGAACAAACCAGTTGCTGAGGTTGTCGTTTACAAAGTCCTGAATTTTTCTGCCCGCCTGTGTTACATCGTAGTTTTCGTAGCTGTCGGTAACTTCCTTAATCAGTGTGTTTAACAGAGAGATAATCCATCTGTCAATCTCGGGACGCTGATTAACCGGTATCTGCGGTGCCGAATTATCGAAGCTGTCTACATTTGCATAAAGAGCAAAGAAAGAGTATGTGTTGTATAGAGTCCCGAAAAATTTGCGTCGTACTTCGTCTACTCCGTTAATGTCAAATTTAAGATTATCCCAGGGTTGTGCATTTGTAAGCATATACCAGCGCAAAGGGTCGGCTCCGTACTCATCAAGAGTTTTAAAAGGGTCCACCGCATTGCCAAGGCGTTTGCTCATTTTGTTACCATCTTTGTCCAGTACCAGTCCATTGGAGATAACAGTTTTAAATGCAACGGAATCTTTTACCATTGCCGATATCGCATGGAGAGTAAAAAACCAGCCGCGGGTTTGATCTACCCCCTCGGCAATAAAATCGGCTGCCCTGCCAAACTCCTCTTTACCAAGTTTTTCTAACCCTTCCTGAGCAAAAGGCATCGCTCCGGAATCGAACCACACATCTATAAGATCTGTTTCGCGTTTCATAGGTTTGCCTGAGGTTGAGCAGAGAATAATTTCGTCTACATGAGGCCTGTGCAAATCAATTTTCTCATAATTAGCGAGAGAGTAATCTCCCGGCACAAAGCCACTCTCTTTTAATGGGTTTACAGACATAAAGCCGGCCTTAACAGCCATCTCTGTTTGTGTATAGAGTTCAGCTGCGCTTCCTATACATATCTCCTCCGAGCCGTCTTCGGTTCTCCACACCGGAAGCGGGGTTCCCCAGTAGCGGCTGCGGGAGAGATTCCAATCCTGAAGGTTTTCGAGCCATTTTCCGAAACGACCTGTTCCGGTTGACTCAGGCTTCCAGTTTATAGTTTTATTGAGTTCCGACATCCTCTCCTGAACTGCAGTGGTTTTGATAAACCAGGAGTCGAGCGGATAGTACAGAACCGGTTTATCTGTCCGCCAGCAGTGAGGATAGGAGTGAATCTGCTTCTCTATTTTAAAGACAAGCCCCTGCTGTTTAAGCATAACGGCTATATCAACGTCTACATCGGCATCTTCGGATGTAGAGTCAGGATTATACGAATTTTTAACATAGCGCCCCTGATACTGGCCATACTCATGTAAATTAACTGAAGCGGCCACAAAACCGGTATCTAAATCGTCTGTTTTGTAAAACTTACCCGATTTGTCGACAAGAGCCTGCATCAAACCTTCTTTATCCTTAACCATAAGAGGAGGTACACCGTTTGCCCTTCCCACTTTTTGGTCGTCGGCTCCAAATGTTGGTGCTATGTGCACTATTCCAGTACCATCCGATGTGGTAACAAAATCGCCTGGAATAACACGGAATGCTCCCTCTCCCGGATTAACCCATGGAATAAGCTGATTATATGAAATTCCACACAACTCGCTGCCATTGTAAATATGAGGTAGCACTCTGTAAGGAACTATTTTTTCACCCGAACTGTACTCCATGGCCATCTCTGCCCCTTTTGGGTTAAAATGGGCTGAGAGCAGCTCTTGAGCAAGCATATAAACAACCTCCTGCCCGGTGTATGGATTAAACGATTGAACTTGTATATAAGAGACATTTGGGCCAACGCAAAGAGCTGTGTTTGAAGGAAGTGTCCATGGTGTAGTTGTCCAGGCCATCATATACAGCGGAAGTTCCTTTTTTGCAAACGACTCAATATTGCCGAAAAGAGCTTCGGAAGTGCTATCCTTTACAATTTTAAACTGGGCGACACAGGTAGTGTCCTTAACATCCCGGTAGCATCCGGGCTGATTCAGTTCGTGAGTACTGAGCCCTGTTCCCGCAGCCGGAGAGTAGGGCTGAATAGAGTATCCTTTGTACAGATACCCTTTTTTATAAATCTCTTTTAAAAGGTGCCAGAGGGTTTCGATGTAACGGTTGTCATAAGTGATGTAGGGGTCGTTCATATCTACCCAGTAGCCGATTTGCTCTGTAAGACTCTCCCACTCCTTTGTGTATTTCATCACCTCTTTACGACAAGCATTGTTGTACTCATCTACTGTTATTGATTTGCCGATATCCTCCTTGGTAATACCAAGCATCTTCTCTACCCCCAGCTCTACCGGGAGCCCGTGAGTATCCCAACCCGCCTTACGCCTTACAAGATAGCCCTTTTGAGTTTTGTAACGGCAAAAAACATCCTTAATTGCTCTTGCCATAACATGGTGAATGCCAGGCATTCCATTTGCCGAAGGGGGACCTTCATGAAATATAAATTCAGGCGCTCCCTCTCTCATTGACAAGGTTTTGGAAAAGCAGTTAGTATCGTTCCACCTCTTTAAAACAGAACGATTTATCTGTACAAGGTCTAAATTTTTATATTCGGCAAATTTCATATGGAGGTTTTTTGAATTTGCAAAGATACGATTATTCATTACTTTTGAAAAAAATTGATTATGGGATTTTCTCTCAATACTGCAGATCTGTTTTTGCTTGTATGTTTTATCCCCGCAATCATCGGTGGCCTGTTTAACGGCCTGGTTAGGCAGGCAGCCTCACTGACAGCTCTTATCGCGGGCATTTGTGCCGGATGGCACTTCTCCTCTGTCCTTGCCGAGGGCATAGGGCTATGGTTTAAATCGGAGAGTGATCTTATTCTTATTATCTCCTTTGCAATTATTTTTACTCTGGTTTTGGTTGTTGTGAATATAATCGGAAAAGCTCTTTCGGGAATAATAAAATTTGCTCTTCTCGGATGGCTCGACAAACTTTTAGGAATTTTATTCGGAATAGCAAAATATGCCTTTGTCTACAGTATTTTAATATATTTGGCAGAGTCGCTGGATGCCCTCTTTCACTTTTTACCCCAAAATATCCTTATTGAATCGGCGATTTATCCGGCGCTAAAATCGCTGGCTCCATCAGTTTTCCCTTACATCGAAAATATTCATTTCTGATTTTTAAAAAACCTTCTTTTTTTAAAAAGAGAGATTTTGCAGCAGGTTGTAAATAATTTGCACTTTATACTTTTTGACCCACTCTTTTATAGTTATTGATATAGATTCGCTTCCGGGAACGGGTTTTCTGCGGGGCGGGAGTACTCTTGTGAGCAGAAGAGAGTGAGAGAGAATGAAACACCCGCTCCCTTTGTTTTACCATGTTAATCGGTTTTGGTTATGAGGTTATCGGTAAAAGTGAGACAAAACGACAGGAGCGATTGCGGAGCGGCAGCTCTTGCTTCGGTGGCTGCACACAAAGGCATCTATCTGCCCCTTTCCGAAATAAGGCACTACAGCGGAACAGATGCCGGCGGCACCACCCTGAGGGGGTTAATAGAGGCTGCCCGCCGCTTCGGTCTTAACGCCGAGGGATACAAAGGGAGTGCAGAGTCGCTTCCAAAAATACCCAAACCGGCCATTCTGCATCTGCGGAAAGAGGAGGGCTACCTCCATTATGTTGTATTAAGCAGAAACTCCGGCAAAAAATACCATATTATGGACCCGGCCGACGGCTCTCTTACTGCCACCACAGAAGAGAAGCTCTGCAGCGAATGGACCGGATATCTTATACTCTTTGAGGGCAGCAGTAACAGAGATAAGGCAAATAAAGGCATTAAATTTTCTCCGGTAATAGCCGCTCTGTGGAGGCAGGTAATATCACACAAAAAAGAGATCATTACCATAATAATCCTTACACTGATTAATACGGCAATAGCATTATCGCTGGCAATATTTATAAAGGAACTTACAGACACTGTTATCCCCTCGGGAAATCCGGCAAAGGTCGCAAAATTTGCAATGGTATTAAGCATTGTGGTTATTTCAGGCGTATTGTTATCTGTTTTCCGTTCACAATTTGCCTTAAAATTTGCACTAAAGGCCGATATCACGCTAATTAACAGATACCTGAACCATCTTTACCATATGCCTCTCCCCTATTTTTCTACATTCCGTATAGGAGAACTTACATCCAGAATAACGGATGCTTACAGAGTAAGGGAATTAATAGCGGATAGGTTACCCGGAGCCGCTATAGCCCTTTTAACTCTTGCTCTATCGATAATTGTGCTTGGTTTTACCGACAAAAAACTGACACTGTTGTGCAGTTTGTTTATGCCTCTCTACATAGCTGTATATTACCTTCACGACAGAATAAACAGGCCTCTTATGAAAAAAAGCATGGAGAGTTCTGCTCTTTTCCAAAGCAGTGTAATTGAGAGTATCAGGTCAGTTGCAACTCTCAAGAATTTCGGATTAGAAAAAATTGCTGCTAACAAAAACAGTGTGCGCCTGACTCAATTTTGTAAAACTCTTGAAAAGAGCGGAAAAACAGCGGTAGTTGCCGGAGGTGCGTCAGATTTTGTATCCAAAGCTCTGATGGTATCACTGCTGTGGGTTGGTGGTGTGGCTGTGGCCTCAAATCAAATAACACTGGGACAGTTGCTGGCTTTTTACTCGGTAACAGCTCTCTTTTCCACTCCTCTTCAACAACTTGCATCCACACTCTCGGGAATAAGAGAGGGGATAATAAGTGCGCATCGTCTTTTTGATCTTATGGAAATTAAAAGGGAGTTGCCGGAGTGCGAAGAGTTTCAAAACATCAAAGAAGCAGTAGCAAGCAGCTCCTGCAACAATCTTAAACTTTGCCTGAAAAACATATCATATAAATATCCCGGCAAAGCGTCACTTATTGAGAATCTCTCATTTGAGGCGGCAAGCGGCACTCTGATTTTGATAAAAGGGGCCAGCGGATGTGGAAAGAGCACACTTTTATCGCTAATAATGAGGCATTTTGAGCCGGATAAAGGGGAAATAGAAATTGATGGAAAACCAATCAGCACCATTTCTCTTAAGCAGTGGCGCCAGATGGTAGCAATGGTTCCTCAGGATCCCGGTTTGTTTGGAGAAACCGTTCAGGAGTGCATCCTCCCAGGAGTTCCGGAGTGGATGGACAAAGAGAGAGCTGCCGACAAACTGAAAGAGCTTGCAGATAAGCTGGGGCTGGAACCGCTAAACACCAGAATTGGAGAAGGAGGCACTTGGTTGTCTAGAGGACAACAGCAAAGAGTGGCTTTTGCAAGGGCTATAATCAGAGAGTCACCTGTTCTTTTGTTGGACGAGGCAACCTCATCTCTCGATTTACAATCGAAAAGAGTTATTGAGGGTGCTGTTCAGCAGGTTTTATCACAAGGTTGTATTGTTATTATGATTTCACACGAAGAGACTCTTTTACTAAAACCCAACAAAGTTATTAATATTGGCGGATACAAATATTAAACGGAGGGTGCACACTCCGGGCGGATTCCGGCGCGCTTACACTGCCGGACATATTTAAAACTGATACTATGAGTGATTTAATGAGAGATGAGTGGGGTTTGAACACTCTGGAAAAAGAAGAACTCGAGCTGAGGGCAGGTATGACTCTCAGAGAGTGGTGGGCTCTGCTTTGCATGCTTGGCGATGCGGTTAAAAAAGCAGAAAAATACTGGCCAAAATTTAAAGAGGGCTTTGTTGCCGGCTGGGAGGAGGCGTAATGGAAAAGCTTACGATGGAACAGTGTATGTCGGTTACAGGAGGTACCGGCGGATGGGATTACGAAATTGCCGAACAACTTGGCAGGGGTGTAGGATACACCGTAAAAAAGATGTGGCGGCTATTTATGTTTATGAGCAACAATTTATACGAGATGCAGGCTAATACTCAGGTGATTTATAAATAAATTCCCTGTGAAAATATTTCTAGTAATGGGAGTTTGTTTTCGAAAAAAATTTAACTTTGCGCATTATGAAAAATTATAGCAAACTCCCGTTACTGTTACTACTCCTTTTAATGCCCGCTTTGCTGTCTGCACAAAAAAAGTGGACGCTGCAGGAGTGTATTGAATATGCCTGGGAAAATAATCTGAGAATTAAACAGCAAGAGCTTGCTGTTGAGCAGAGTGAGAACAATCTCGAACAGGCAAAACTAAATTATCTGCCTACTCTAAACGCCTCTCTCAGCCACTCAATGAATTGGGGAAGGTCGGTTAATGTTCAGGATCTGGAAATCATTGAAAACAAGCTTTCGCAAAGCACCAGCGCCAGTGCAAGGGCGGCTGTAAATGTTTTTGAGGGCTTTACTAAAGGCAATGAGGTTAAAAGCCGTGATATGCAGTTGCAAATTTCACGGGAGGAGGTGTCGCGAATTAAAAACGATATCTCTGTAGAGATTGCCCGCTACTATCTTCAGATTCTTTTATCGAGAGAGGTGCTTAACACTGCCCTGGAGAGTATAGCCAGCGTACAGGAGCAGGTGGAGCGAACCCGCATTTTAGTTGATGCAGGCAGCGTTGCCTACAGCTCGCTTTTAGAGATTCTTGCACAGGAAGCGGCTGAGAGGGTACAGGTTGTCAATGCCCGGAACGGGCTCCGGACAAATCTTCTTGCTCTTAAGCATCTTTTGGATCTTGAGGGTGAAAACGATTTTGATATTGAGAATACCGATATCGATTTTCTTGTAACCAACTTTTTCGGAGAGTCTGTAGATGAACTCTACAGCAAAGCTCAGTCGTTACCTCAAATCAAGAGTGCTCAACTTAATCTTCAAAATTCTGATATTCAGCTTGCCATTGCAAAGGGGCGTCTTCTCCCTTCAATCTCCTTTTCTGCCGGCTACGGAACCTACTACAGCGATAGCAGAGATCAGGCATTTTTCGACCAGTTTAACGAAAACCGTAATCCTTCAATAGGTTTCGGAATAAATATCCCAATTTTCAACAACTATCAGGTAAGGAACAATGTTAAAAATGCCCGGCTCAATGTCCGTAATTCACAGATTGAGGTTAAAAGCCGTCAGCAAATTCTTTACAAAGAGATACAACAGGCAAATAACGATGCCCTTTCGTATTTTGAAAAATACAAAGCTTCGGAACAAAATGTTAAGGCAATGCAGGAGTCTTTACGCTATGTTCAGGAGAAGTTTAATGTCGGGGCTGTTACGGCAACCGACTACACAGTTGCTAAAACTAATCTGTTTAAAGCACAGTCTGATTACTACCAATCGAAATATCAATTTGTTTTTCAGCTGAAAATTTTAGATTTTTACAAGGGTGAGCCAATAGCTCTATAATAGAATAAAAGGATGAGAGTTAAAAAAAATATCAAATGGATTATTGCTGCAGCCGTGGTACTTATTATTATACTGGCAGTTTTCGGCAGCAAGCAGGATAAAGGTGCAATTACCGTTACAACGCAGGAGGTTAAAGGCATAAGTATAACTGAAGTTATTCCGGCAAACGGAAAAATAAAGCCGGTGGTAGAGGTTAAAATCAGCCCCGATGTATCGGGAGAGATTGTTGAGCTTCATTTTAAGGAGGGAGACCACATTAAACGCGGCGATTTAATTATTAAAATCAAACAGGATGTCTATATTTCTATGAGAGACCGCGCTAAGGCATCACTAAACTCCATTAAGGCGCAGCTTACTCAAAATCAAGCATCTTTTCGCCAAATAGAGCAGGCCTACAACAGAAGCAAATCTCTTTTTGAGCAAAAGGCAATTTCTGAAGCCGATTTCGAGAGTGCGCAGTCGCAGTATATGGTGGCAAAAGAGCAGATAAGAGCAGCCGAGTACAATGTTGCCAGTGCTACCGCTGCCCTTCAGGAGGCAGAGGAGAATCTTACCAAAACTGTAATTTACTCTCCGATGGATGGCATAATTTCCAGAATGAGTGTAGAGAAGGGCGAGAGAGTTGTCGGAACCAGTCAGATGGCAGGAACCGAGATGCTACGTATTGCTAACTTCAACGAGATGGAGGTGATGGTAGATGTTAACGAAAATGATATTATAAGAATCAAACCTGGTGATTCTGCAGTTATTGATGTAGATGCCTATCCTAACCGCAAATTTTCAGGAGTGGTAACCCAAATTGCCAATTCGGCAAAGAATATTGGTTCGGTAATGGATCAGGTTACCAATTTCGAGGTTAAGGTGTTTATTTCGCCTGAGTCGTACAGTGACATCGCTGCCGAAGGAAGAATCCCTTTCAGGCCCGGAATGTCCGCCTCTGTCTCTATCGAGACAGCCAGCAAAGATAGTGTACTGGCCGTTCCTTTGCAGGCAATTACTACCCGCGAAGATCTTATCTCCGATTCGCTTAAAGCGACCCTCGGAATAAACGAAACTCTCGAGTTTGTATTTGTTGTAAATGAAGATAACAGCGTAGAGGTCAGAGAAATTAAAACCGGAATTCAGGATTTATCCAATATTGAGATTACAAGCGGACTATCCGGTGGTGAAAAAATTGTTACAGGTCCCTTCTCTGCTATCAGCAGATCACTTAAAAAAGGATCAACCATCAAGGAAAATGTCAAATAGTTCCCCCGTTTTTCTGTTAATTGAAACCAGTACTGAGGTATGTTCGGTTGCTCTCTCACGCGGTAACCGGCTGTTAAACCAAAAGATATCGAGAGAGCCAAAAGCTCATGCCCGGGTTGTTGCGCCTATGGTGCAGCAGGTGCTTCAGGAGAGTGGTATTACTCTTGATGGTTGCAGTGCTGTTGTGGTAAGTGAGGGTCCGGGATCATACACAGGTCTGCGTGTGGGAGTATCTCTTGCCAAGGGGTTATGCTTCGGATCTGGTCTCCCGATGATTTCGGTTGGTTCAATTGAGCTTTTGGCGCAGCTTGCTCTTGAAAAGGGCAAAGAGAAATACAATTATTTTGATTTTATTGTACCTATGCTCGATGCCAGGAGAATGGAGGTGTACTGCGCCGTTTACGATTCTGAGGCAAAATTATTAAGTGAAGTAGAGGCCAAAATAATTGACCAGAAGAGTTTTTCCGGATATATTGAAAAGGGAGTGACTCTTTTTTGCGGAGATGGTGCAAAAAAAGTAAATGAAGTGATAAACCACCCCAATGCTATCTTTATGGAATTGGATGCCCTGGCATCAGGTATGATTGATGTTGCTCTTAAAAAATACAAAAAGGGTGAAATATGCGATACCGCCTATTTCGAACCCTTTTATCTCAAAGATTTTATCGCAGGAACCCCGAAAAAGGGGCCTCTTGGTTAGAGCAGTTCTCTTATTTTTCGTTCGAGTCTGTCGTCGTAAATATCTCTCTCAACTATGTTTCCGCTTTTATCTATTACAAAGAGTGTCGGCACCTGTTGAATATTGTAGGTAGAGACAGCCATTGAGTTTGCACCAAATCCGTCACAAACGCTTATCCATGGCAATTGCTGCTCTGCCACTGCTGTTGCCCAAGCTGTTTTATCTGTATCAACCGATATCTGATATATCTCCAGCCCTCTGTTGTTATACTTTTCGTAAAGATCTTTAAAATCGAGATTCATCATCCTTTGAGCAGGGTCTGCAATACTCCAGAACGAGAGTATAATTACCTTACCCGATAAATCGGATAATCTTTGCATTACGGCCTTGTTGTCCGGAAGGACAACTTCGGGGAACCCGCTCTCCGAAGCGTCAAGTATTTTTGAGGTGAGAAGATCGGCATTCTCTCTGGAGTTGATATCGTCTAAAAGGCGACCAAGATATGGAGAGGCAGGATAAATCGCCTGAATTGAATCATAAACACGGCGAAGCAGAAGCACATCGCGTAAATCGCCAAAAAGCGGGAGCTCAGGGGCAAAACGGTAATAGAGATACACCATATTGGTAATTGAGCCGGGATTAGTGTAAATACTCTTTATTGCCTCTTGTTTCTGTTTTACATAAAACCTGCCCAGTTGCTCATTAAGCTCTCTTGCTTGGGCATCGTTACCCGATTGAGTTGCTGACTGTAGCCTGTTAACCATAACATCGAAAGAGCTTTGAGCAGCTGATAGTTTTTGTTGAATTTCAGCAAGCAGAAGTGACTCTTCGGAGCCCTCTATTGTGGTGTTGACTCCTGTTGTATCGGCTGTGATACGAACTGCGTCTCCGGCCTTTAAAACCAAAGAGGCCAATCTGTTATTATTATGATACAGATAGTAAAACTCGGGTGATTTCCCTTTATCGGCAACGGAGTACTTAAAGAGTCCCTTTGCATCGGTAATAATGGTGTCTACAACATTTTGAGTGTTGATGTTCAAAACCTTTAGCACCAAAGTGGTTTTACCTTCGGTATCTATCTTCCCCTCAATTTTTGCCTTGTTTTTCTGGGAAGAGCAGGAGACCGCCGTAATTAACAGAAGTGCGGTAATAAGAATGTTTCTCATTGGAATTTACAGATTAATTTTGGAACTTATAAGCTGGGCCGTACGGGCCATCTGATCGGCTGTTAGTTTGAGTTTCGGGTTGCCGAAACTAAGATCGCTCTCTTTGTCGAGAGGAATAAGGTGAATATGGGCGTGAGGAACCTCCATGCCCAGCACTGCAATTCCCACTCTTTTGCATGGAATTGCCTCCTTTATCCCCTTTGCAACTTTTTGAGCAAATGCAAACAAAGATGATAACTCCTCGCTCTCCAGATCGAAAATGTAGTCGGTTTCGTTTTTGGGGATAACAAGTGTGTGACCTTTTTTAACAGGGTTTATGTCAAGAAAAGCAAAAAATCTGCTATCCTCGGCAATTTTGTATGAAGGGATCTCCCCGGCTGCAATTTTTGAGAAAATTGAAGACATACTATTTTGATATTTCGAGAATTTCGAATTTTATTGTTCCGGAAGGAACCTTAACATCTACAACATCACCCTTCTTTTTACCAATCAATGCCTTACCTATGGGTGTGGCGGCAGCAAGCTTGCCCTCCTTAAGATTTGCTTCAGTTTCTCCTACCAGTGTATACTCAACTATTGTATTGCTGTTAAGGTTTTTCAGCTTAACCTTATTCATTATCTGGATATGAGTAGTATTGATTCTCGACTCGTCAATAATTCTGGCATTGGCAATCATCTCCTCTAACTTTACTATTTTTAGTTCAAGAAGACCTTGCGCCTCTTTGGCTGCATCGTACTCTGCGTTTTCAGACAAGTCGCCCTTGTCTCTTGCTTCTGCTATCTGCTTGGAGATGGCAGGCCTCTCTACGGAAATCAGATGCTGATGCTCTGCTTTTAACTTTTCTAAACCCTCTGCGGTTAAATAGTGAATTTTTGACATAATATTACTGAAAAATTAAAAAGAATCCTGCATTACAGGACTCTTTAAGACAAAGATAATAAATATTATTAAATAAAAAAAC
>CAYGGD010000045.1:3615-14491 GCA_964349315.1 uncultured Muribaculaceae bacterium | reverse complement strand
AACACCATTTGAGTGGTATGAATTTGCAGCATAATATTTAAACTAAAAAACCATTACCCGTGGTTGAAAGATGGGGAGTACTTAAGTATCACCATTACGAACAATTGAATATATCTTGTCAAAAGCTATCTCTTTGGCGTTGGTGTCTGTATTTGCAGCTTTTGCAATTACGGGCTTTAGTAACTACGGAAGTGTCAGTTGGTTATTGCTCTTTTTTTCTACCGTATTAACATCCTGTATTTTTACTTTAAGTGGCATTATGATAACTGCCGGATGTAACACAGTGAATCAATACATGATAAAAACGGTTCCTTTTATGTTGCTTCTTGTTTTACCTTGTTTTTCATTGATTGGATTTCCTTACTCATGGTTATTTACCATTATTCCGAGTGTTGCAGCTTTACGACTGATGTTAGGTGCTTATATGGGAATACCTGTTTATGAAGCAATAGGATTAGTTATTTATTTAATTGGAATGAATTATTTATTCATAAGATGGACAATACGGGTTTTTGAAAACAAAATTATTTATCAAGATTAGCGGTTATGATTCGGTTCATTCATTTAAAAAACGATTTAAAGCAAATTTTGCGGGATCCTGTTATGACTGTTTTGATGGTAGCTCCATTGATGCTAATTATTGCGTTTAAATTGATCCTGTTGTTTTTAGTACCATTTATCCAAAATCTTATTGATTTTGATTTTTTGCCATATCTTGATTATGTTTTTGTTTTTGTTGTAATTATGTGTGGGGCTATGCTCGGAATTATTACCGGATTTATGATGATGGATGACAGAGATGGAAAAATTGCGGAACTGATGTCGGTTACACCATTGGGAAAAGGGGGCTATTTATTTAACCGCCTGTTCTTTGCTGCGATATTGTCTGTTGTGTATGGTATACTCAGTTATTATGTGCTTGATATAGTGGAATTACCAGTAATAACAATTCTCTTTGTCTCCTTGCTTTCATCAAATTATTCAATTATTATAGGACTTTTAATTTTCATATTTGCAGATGACAAAGTTAAAGGGCTTACTTTTGCCAAAGCTATAAACACATTAAGCCTGTTTGCATTTACCGACTTATTTGCACTAAAGTGGCTTACTGTATTATCGTGGTTTTTCCCACCTTTTTGGGTTACATTTGTTGTTAGGTCGCCTCATAATTTACTAGTATATTTATTGGCATTTTTGGTTAATTTAGGATGGGTGTTTTTATTAATTAGACACTACTGGAATGAAAAATCATAAATGTAACTTTATTACGAAAAGGTTAGGATTTGTACTTGAAGGGATTGAACGTCAAGGTGAGTTACTAACAGGGGGTATTTATACAGACCTGGAAATATGCAGTAAATTAAAATCGGACAAATAAAAGTGAGATAAATTAATTATGAAAGAGATAGTAGGTTTTATTTTTGGAATGGGTTTATTGGTAAATGCATCATTGTTTGTGATTCAGGCTATTAAGATTATCCGGGTTCGCAGTGCCGATGGTGTTTCTACATTCACCTTTGCTGGGTTTTCTATTCTTCAGATTACTGGTATTTTGCACGGATATTTACAAGGCGACCTGTATTTGCTTTTCGGAATGGTGGCAAGCTTTCTTGCATGCGGAACTGTTACTGCCCTGTCAATTATTTACCGTCGCCGAAAAAAATAATATAAATATGATTCTATCAACAACACACACTATTCCCAATAGGGAGATTTCAGAAATTTTAGGGATTGCTCGCGGAAGCACAGTCAGGGCTAGAAATATTGGTCGTGATATTATTGCCGGGCTAAAGAATATTGTAGGCGGTGAGCTGGAAGAGTACACTGAACTTCAGTCACAAGCCAGAGAGCAAGCAATAGCAAGAATGGTTGAGGACGCCAAAAGACTTCGGGCAGACGCTATTGTAGGAGTTAAAATCACAACTGCAGTGATAACTAGCGGTGCTGCAGAAATACTGGCTTATGGGACAGCTGTTAAGCTCAATTAATCAGCGCGTTTTATCTTTGATACTATTAATGCTGGCAGCAGCATTGTTGCACGCGCAAAAGCAGCAATTAGAAAAGAGAGGCCGGTTAATAGCATGGCATCTGTCAGTGCCCGCACTTTTTCTGTTGAGGAGGCAAGACGGTATGCCGGAGCTTTGTACGACCCCGGCAGAATGGCCGGTAATTTTGCCGGAGTTACGCCTGTCGCCATACATCAGAATGCCATTGTTGTAAGAGGAAATGCTCCAAAAGGGTTGCTTTGGCGTCTTGAAGGGGTTGATATCCAGGTCCCCAGTCACTTTTCCTGCAGAGTTTGGAAATGCAACGGCAGGTGTTTTTGATATGAGGTTAAGAAATGGTAATAGTCAAAAACATGAATATGCTTTTCAAATAGGGGTACAGGGGATTGAGGCTGCTGCAGAGGGCCCGTTTAATAACAGGAACGGAAGTTCGTTTCTTATTAACTACCGATATTCTACAATGGCTTTAATTTTTCCTTTGCTCCCAGAATTAAAAGGATCAAACGAATTACCTAATCAATCGCTTCGTCACCGAGATTAAGCATAAAGACAGGGTTTGATGCCAATATACACTTTTACTCGTTAAGTGGGGATGCTCGGGATTATCAAGCTGATAACTATGGGCAATTTTTGAAAGGAGAGGGAAGGGGTGCGGTTTTAAAAGCATTTTCCCAAGGGAAAGATTTGCTATCAAATAATTTACATATTAATGCCGGAGTCAATCTTTCGTGGTTTGAACTGAATGGTGAACTTAGTACCGAGCCTCGTGTCTCAGCCAGTTGGCAAGCAAATGAAAAAAACAGGTTTTCTATTGGATATGGAAATCACAGCCAGATTGAACCTTTATTTGTATACTTTGCTTCTAGTAACAATATGAAGTTAAAAAGGATGAGAGCAAATCATCTGGTTGCAGGGTACGATTATTCTCCAAATCAGCATCTTCGAATTAAGATTGAGCCATACTTTCAATTTTTGTACAATGTGCCTGTTGTTGAAGGAGAGGTGTATTCAATGGTTAACTTTGTGAGTGACTGGACTTTTAATAAAGAATTGGTCAATAAGGGTAAAGGCACAAATATGGGTGTTGATGTTACAATTGAGCGTTTTCTTAGTGATGGATTCTACTATCTGATTACAACTTCGCTGTACAAATCGGAGTACTCCGACAGCGATGGTAAAAAGTACAAATCTCGTTATAGTGGAGGGTATGTGTTGAACCTGTTAGGAGGTAAGGAGTGGACTGTTCGTAATAAAAATATATTAGGAGTAAATGCTAAAATAGCCCTATTTGGGCCGTACTGGCATCAACCTGTTGATATAGAGGCTACGCATCTTTTCGGTGATATCGTTTACAACGAGAGGTTGACGTTCAGCTACCGGAATTCTAATATTGAAACAGTCTCAGACCTTACCCTTACATATCGGATAAACCATCAGAGAGCATCGTCGGTATTTGCTTTTCAGGTTAAGAATGTTTTTGGGCGCCAGTATTTGGGGAAAAAGTATAATTTACACACTCAGGAAATTGAGGACGATTTTTTTACCAGCCCTGTACCATTTATCAGTTATAAAATTGAATTATAAACACAAGAACAATATTGGAGATTTAGTTGGTCGATTATATATTTTTGTTATCTTTAAGAGACCGCTAAAAGAATGTATCTAAAGAAAGAGTTATACGAGTTAGTCCGTAATGACGAAAGCATTTTTGATTTTGTTCACGAAAATGCTCTTGATGGCTTGTGGTATTTAGATTTGGATAACCCTGAGAACCTTTGGGTAAATTCTGAATTTTTATCGGTTTTAGGCTTCAGTTCAGAGGAGGCGCTTCAAATGTCAATATCCTGGCAGCAATTTTTAAACAAAGAGGAGTTCAATTTTTTGCAGGAAAATCTGAATAAGCATATTGAGAGTTCTAACGCTCTTTTTAATCATACAATCAGATACAGGCATAAAAATGGATCATCGGTTTTTCTTCATTGTTACGGAAAAATTATTAGTGATAAAAAGGAAAAACCTATTAGGGTGCTGGGAGCGAACAAAAAGTTAAGGATTGCTCAAAGTGAACAAACTCTTGAAGAGCCGCCAAAGGATTATTTGAAGTTGTATGAAGAGTTAATTAAGATTAATGTTGAGTTAAAAGATGCCAAGGAGAAGGCGGAAAAGAGCGAAGAAAGATTAAATAGCCTGATAAACACCATTAACAGTGGAGTGGCATTTTATCGGGTAATAAATGAAGGAAAATCGGGCAGTGATTTCATCATTCAGAGTTTTAATAAATTTGCCTTGGAACATGAGAATCTTGAAGAGAAAGATGTGATTGGTAAGAGTCTGAAAGATATCAGACCCAACATAGATGACTTCGGCTTGATTGATATTTTTCGTCGAGTATGGAAAACCGGGAAACCGGAGTATTTCCCTGCAAAGCTGTATGTAGATGATAAATATACCAACTACTATGAGAATAGGGTGTTTAAAATATCTTCAGGAGAGATTGTTGCTGTTTACGATGATGTAACAATCAGAGAAAGATCTCATTTCGAACTGATAACAGCTCTTGAAAAAGCCCGGGAGAGTGACCGTCTTAAATCTGCTTTTTTAGCCAATATGAGCCACGAAATACGGACTCCGATGAATGGTATTCTGGGGTTTGCCGATTTACTGAAAGAGCCTGATTTAACTAGTGAAATGCAGCAGAAATACATCAATGTTATTGAGAAAAGCGGTGCCCGGATGCTCAATATTATCAATGATATTGTAAGCATTTCGAAAATTGAGTCAGGTGTAATTGATATTCGTATTTCTGAAACGAACATCAATGCTCATATGAAATTTGTTTTCGATTTATTTAAGATAGATGCTGATAATAAAAAACTAAATCTGGTATTTAATCTTGCATTACCTGATGAAGAGGCAATAGTTTTTACTGACAGTGATAAGTTTAATAGTATTCTTACGAATCTGGTTAAAAATGCCATTAAATACACCGATATAGGAACAGTTGAATTTGGATATACAAAGAGAGAGGAGGAGTTTGAATTTTTTATCAGGGACACTGGAATAGGAATTTCTGATGAAAAATGTGAAGTCATTTTTAGGAGTTTTATTCAAGCTGATATTGAAGATAGAAGGGCTCGTGAAGGAGCTGGGCTTGGATTAGCTATTTCAAAAGCGTATGTAGAAAAACTTGGTGGTATAATAAGGGTGGAAAGCGAAGAGGGTGTCGGTTCGACATTTTATTTTACCATTCCCAATAGTGGGATCTCTTAATGTGTTGACAATATTATTATTAGGGATGTACAATGAATGAAATGAAGAGAGACGAAATCCGTAATGGAGTTCGGGAAAATTACGCCAAGGTTGCTGTGTCGTCAGGCAACGCATGCGGATGCAATGCATCGTGCTGTTCTCCATCTGCTAACATCTCAGTAGAGGATTTGTCTTTAAAACTTGGTTACACAGTTGATAATATTAATGTTGTTCCGGAAGGGGCAAATATGGGATTAGGTTGCGGAAATCCCCAGGCTATTGCAAGCCTGAAGCCAGGGGAGATTGTACTTGATTTAGGGAGTGGTGGAGGTTTTGATTGTTTTCTTGCGGCTAAGCAGGTTGGTGATTCAGGTTATGTTATAGGTGTTGATATGACCCCTGAGATGATTTCAAAAGCAAGAGCAAATGCAGAAAAGGTCGAGAACAAAAATGTAGAGTTCCGTCTTGGGGAAATTGAAAACTTGCCTGTTGCAGACGGAGTGATAGATGTAATTATTTCTAACTGTGTTATCAATTTATCGACTGATAAGCAACGGGTTTTTTCAGAGGCATTTCGTACATTGAAAAATGGAGGCAGATTGGCTGTATCTGATATTGTGGCTTTTGCAGATATTCCAGAAGATGTCAGAAATGACATGAATTTATATTCTGGGTGTATTGGTGGAGCAGCTTTAGTTTCTGAGATAGAGTCTATGCTTCATATGTGTGGATTTGAGCAGATTAGAGTGACTCCAAAAGCCGAGAGTAAGTTGTTTATTAAAGATTGGATGCCCGGAATGAATATTACTGATTACATTGTTTCGGCCTCGATAGAAGCTGTTAAACCTCTGTTTATATCGCACAATAATGATGATGTAAGTAAGCTGAGAAAGATAGTTTTCCCATTTCAGATAAAAATTGATCCTATGAACAAGTTGCTTCTGGTCAATTTTGAAAAAGACCCCGATTCTGTATATATTGGGTTTGAGCCACAGGTTTTTAATGATGATATTAATGGTGTAGGACACATAATTCTTGGGTGGAGAAAAGACAAAAAGGTTGATGTTTACTGCCAAAAATCGGTTAATGTAGATGCATCAAAATATAGTATCGCCGGAGCTGGACTTAACGAAATTATTCCGGTAGAGATGGATAAAGCGTTTTATGAAGTAACAACTTTTGGTGTGCAAGCTCATTATGTTTTTAAGGATATTCTTGGGCGACATGTGGAATTATTAATAGCTGAGAGTAACCCTGCTAAAAGGCGACCTTTTGGTATTTTAGCCCCGATGGGAGATGCGGCTTCCAATCCTACAACCCTTCCCTTGATTTTTCTCCGTGATTTCTATTTTGTCAGGAAACGGATGACGAGATATGTAATTACAATTGATGGGAAATCTCATAAATCAGATGATCTTCCTATACCTATGGATTGGCACAAGATGACTTTCATGAGATACTGCCCAAACCCTTTGATTGCTACTTTGAATCCTGACTATAATGGTATTTTGGATACTTATGATATTGAAATAGGGCAAAAAACGCATGAAAGAGAAGGCTGTACATATGAGTTAGAGTGGGACAATCAAACACCTTGCGTTAAATCGATGAGAGTTAATAATAATTTCCATTCACTGAGTATTTATTTTTCGCCATCTTTCCCATGCTTAAATACAATTTCAGATTCGGCCCGGTTCAAAGGGAGTTTTGTAATTTCCGGATATGAGTCAATCGGCACCGTATCGGGAGAATATATAATTAACTCAGATGGGGAGGGTATTCGTGTAACTGTTGTCCCATCCGGGGGCTGGAGGCCAAGAATCACTAAGTTGTCGACATTGTTTTTGTTTAGTGTTGCCAAAGTCTTTAAAAAATGGCCGACAACATATCGATGGGATGCACAGCTTAAAAAAAGCCCGGAAGAGATATGGCATATGAAATCAAAATGGAGCCGTACCGGGAAAATTTTATAGTAGATACCTTTGAGATTACTGTTCGATTTCCCGAAGGTGTTCCATTTTTTTCTTTTCCAGAAAACCTTGGATGGTCTCGAGGTGCTCTCTTACCTGGCCGTTCCCGAATTCGTACACTTTTGTTACCAGCCCGTCCAAAAAGTCGCGGTCGTGTGATACAACTATCAGTGTTCCGTCAAATGCAACGAGCGCTTGTTTTAGGATATCTTTTGTGCGCATATCCAGATGATTTGTCGGTTCGTCAAGTATAAGCAGGTTTACCGGTTCGAGCAGCAACTTTGTCATTGCTAAACGGGTCCTTTCTCCACCTGAGAGAACCTTCACTTTTTTGTCTACATCGTCTCTACCAAACATAAATGCACCTAAAAGATCGCGGATTTTTGTACGGATGTCCCCAACGGCAACATCGTCGATTGTCTGGAAAACAGTGAGGTTTTCGTCGAGTAGTGAGGCTTGGTTTTGAGCAAAATATCCTATCTTAACATTGTGTCCGAGAGTTAGTTTGCCGTCGTGTTCAATCTCTTTCATAATGCACTTTACCAGAGTCGATTTCCCTTCGCCGTTTCTGCCTACAAAAGCAACCTTATCGCCTCGCTCAATGGTTAGTGATGCATTAGAAAAAATTTGTTTTTCGTCATATTTTTTGCCTACTCCGTCGGTTATTACGGGGTAGTTACCGCTGCGGGGAGAGGGTGGAAATTTGAGTTTCAGGGCAGAGGTGTCTATTTCGTCAACCTCAATAATCTCGAGTTTCTCCAACATCTTTACCCGCGACTGCACTTGATGGGTTTTAGAGTAGGTGCCCTTGAACCGTTCGATGAACTCTTCTGTTTCTGCAATCATTTTTTGCTGGTCGTCGTACTGCTTCTGTTGTTGTTCGCGACGCTCTTTGCGTAGTTCGAGATAGTGTGAGTAGTTTACTTTGTAGTCGTAAATCCTTCCCATTGTAAGTTCGATGGTTCGGTTTGTAACATTGTCTACAAATGTCTTGTCGTGCGAGATCAGCACAACTGCTTTCGCCTGTTTTACGAGAAACTCTTCGAGCCAGATTATAGATTCCATGTCGAGGTGGTTAGTGGGCTCGTCAAGTAGTATGACATCGGGTTTGCGAAGAAGTATTTTTGCGAGTTCGATACGCATGCGCCATCCTCCGCTTAATTCCGAGGTTTGTCGGGTTAGCTCTTCTCTTTTGAATCCGAGTCCGAGCAGAACCTTCTCTACATCCTCTTCGTAATGCGAAATATCAACAGCGTAGTACTTTTCGCTTAAAGCAGACAACTCTTCGATTAGTTTGTAGTATTCCTCCGAGTCGTAGTCTGTTCTTGACTCCAGCTGTTTGTTGTAATCTGCAATTTGTTCCTCTATCTGATGCAGGTGCTTAAATGCTTGGGATGCCTCTTCAAACACTGTGCGACCATCTTCAGTTTTAAGATGCTGAGGCATGTATGCTATCAAAGACTCTTTTGGAGCCGATACAACTCCTCTGGAAGGGGTTTTCTCACCGGCAAGAATCTTAAGCAGGGTCGATTTTCCTGCTCCATTCTTACCCATAAGGGCTATTCTGTCGTTGTCATTTATTACAAACGATATGTTTTCGAATAATACAGTTCCTCCAAATTCTACACTCAATCCGTCACAAGAGACCATTCTGTTTTTTTTTACTGAATAAAGTGTGCAAAGATATACTAAAGGCTGTTATGTTAGTAATCAAATTTATTTGCAAAAAATAAAATTATATTATATTTGTATTGTTATAATATCATTTTAATATCATTGTCATGAAAAATGAATCTACAATTAATGTTACAAACGGTTATCTTATATTAGCTGTTGAAATATTGCTGACTCCAGCTATAATTGTCTTATTTGCAAACAACTACATAATACTTGGCTTATTCGCCCTATTTTTGTTTGTTTTCATAGCACCAGGTTTTTTCATTATCAGCCCGAACAACTCAAAGGTTTTTCTTTTGTTTGGGGCCTATTCGGGATCGTTAAAGGAGAGCGGCTTCTTTTGGATTCTTCCATTTTATTATAAGAGTTCTGTTTCGCTGAAGGCTCATAACTTCGAGAGCGAGAGAATCAAGGTTAACGATAAACTGGGCAACCCAATTCTAATCAGCTCAATACTTGTGTGGAAGGTTGAGAATACTTACAAAGCTCTTTTCGAGGTAGATAATTTCGAACAGTTTGTTAAGATTCAGACAGATGCAGCTGTTAGAAAACTTGCAGGATCGTTTCCTTACGATGAGTTTGAAGACGAAGGGGCATCAATAACTCTAAGTTCAAACTTTGAGGATGTAAGCAAGTTTTTGGAAGAAGAGATATGCGAAAGGCTCAAACTTGCAGGAATTGCAGTTGTGGAGGCCCGAATCGGATATCTGGCTTATGCTCCGGAAATTGCTCAGGCTATGCTAAAGCGTCAGCAAGCTTCGGCAATAATTGCGGCGCGTATAAAAATGGTTGAGGGGGCGGTAGGAATGGTTGAAGGGGCATTAAAGTTACTTTCTAAAAAGAATATTGTAGAACTGGATGAGGAGAAGAAAGCAGCAATGGTAAGCAATTTGCTGGTTGTTTTGTGCGGAGACAGGGAGACAGCGCCTGTCATTAATACCGGCACTCTGAATCAATAAAAAAAGTATAATGGCAGAGAAAAAAACATTTGTACTAAGGATAGATCAAGAAACTATGAAGGCCATCGAAAAGTGGGCTGCAGATGAGTTCCGAAGCATAAATGGCCAACTTGAGTGGATTATCAGCAAAAGTCTGAAAGATGCAGGGAGAATGAAGAAGAATAAAAATGTTATATCTTAGGTGTCAGATAATAATTTATATAATTTGCATATGAAAAACTTTAGAATTAAAGCGTTGGCAATATGTGTTTCCCTCGCTTTCGGGCTGATTTTTACATCGTGTCAACAACGCACACTTGAAATAACTCAAATAATTACTGAGCAAGAAGTGCTTGAAGCCCAAGAGGCATGGGGAAATGGGATTGTTAACATCGGCAAGGTTTATTCTCAAAACGGTGATTATACGGCCGCTGCGACTGATCATATCAACAACCTGTACTATTACCAGAAGGGAGATGTATTATTCAAACCTACCTTAACCTATGTGAAGCAATTTCGAACTGATTTTGAAGGTGCGTTATCATATTTTGTTGGAGGTAATGAAAATTTCCCGGAAGATCACGGATTTGCAATTAAAATGTGGAGTAACGTAAGGTGGGAAAATATAGGAACAAAAATCATCGGGAATATGGCTGTTTCTATGGGAAACTACTACTTCACTCCGGCAAAGGGTGGAGAGGAGGTGAAAGTAGAGTATTCTTTCGCCTATACAAAAGATGAGGAAGGAAATCTGAAAATTATCCTCCACGACTCACATGTGCCTTATTCACCTGAATAAAACCTTATTTATACTATGAAAAATGCTATTAGGATATTTAGTATTTCGTTGACTGTATTGACGTTATGCATAATTTTGTCATGCAATAAAAAGCAGGATGCTGATAATTTTTATGCTTTTGCAGATAGTGAGGGCAAAATGATGTCTGCACCACGGCAATCTCTAGGCAATGTGCCACAACAGACGGATATTGCCGGGAATCAGGAGGTGATTAAGAAAAAAATCATCAAAGATGGA
>CAYGGD010000045.1:0-3515 GCA_964349315.1 uncultured Muribaculaceae bacterium | reverse complement strand
TTGTGATTGCAGCAATCATTTTTGTCTTGAAAAAAACCAGATTAACTAAATAATAGGTTGTAACAACTATGACCTTTAATGGAACTGAGAGTAGCTGAATAGTGAGAAAGTATTTAACCGTTGTTGCATCGTTTGTAATAATGCTTTGTATTGGCAGTGTGTATGCGTGGAGTATAATTGCAGCAGAATTAATTGATAATTATAATATTTCTTCTTCCCAGTCACAGGTAATATTCGGAGTACTTATTGCAATGTCTCCCGTTACTATGATTTTTGTTGGGCATTTCAGCGAAAAAATAAAACATAAATATTTCGGTTTTTTGTCGGCATTACTCTTTTTTTCCGGCTATTTATTAGCAAGCCACTCTCAGGGCAATTTCTTAGTGCTTCTTATTGGAATCGGGTTCTTTGCAGGGATGGCTACAGGCCTTGGTTATTGGATCTCTTTAAATACATCGGTTCAATGGTTTCCCGGGAAAAAAGGATTGGTAGCGGGGATAGCAGCTGCCGGATTTGGGTTAGGTGCGGTATTTTTATCGGAAATATCTGATGCTTTTTTAGGGAATGGCTACGATATAATGCAATTGCTTAAAATTGTAGGGATACTTTACGGACTTATTATTTTCATTTTTTCTAACCTTATTTTTCAAGTTCATAAAAAATCTGCCGATTCTGATAATCTGCTTACTATGTCAGAGTTCATTAATTCACCTAAATTCCGGAAACTTATTGTTGGGATGTTTCTTGGGACTTTTGCAGGGTTGCTCATTATTGGAAGTCTGAGCCTGATAGGTGCTCAAAGCAATATCTCTGTTCATAACCTTGCTCATGGTGTTGCTTTGTTTGCATTTTTTAATTTTTTGGGACGACTTGTCTGGGGGTTTCTAAGCGATTATTTAGGAGCCAGTTTCAGCATTTTTTGTTCCCTTTTGTTTCAGTCGCTATCGATTATATTGTTGAATATTATAGATTTGTCAGACATTTCTTATTTAGCTCTGGCCTCTTTAACCGGCTTTGGATTTGGTGCAAATTTCGTTCTTTTTGCCAAAGAAACCGCAGAGGTTTTTGGACTGAAGAATATGGGTGTAATATATTCTTATGTGTTTATCGGATATGCAATAGCGGGTATTGCCGGCCCTGTAAGCGGGGGTTTTCTGTTCGATTATACAGGATCGTTTTCAATTGCTATTATTTTGGCGAGCGGAATGAGCCTGTTGGGGAGTTTGCTTTTTTTAGTATCTTTAAGGGGAAAAATCTAATCTAGCTATGAAAAAGACGGTTTTATTTATTAGTGCGTTAGTAGTTACTTTTATAACTCTTTATGCAAGCCAGCAGGTATTCAGGCAAGTGACAATCGGAGATCTTGTTTGGATGGGAGAAAATCTGAATGTAGATAAATTTCAAAACGGAGATCCTATTCCTCAAGCTAAGTCAACTGAAGAGTGGCTAGAGGCCGGTAAAAAAGGCACCCCTGCATGGTGCTATTTGAATAATGACCCTATAAATGGGGAAAGATATGGAAAACTCTATAATTGGTATGCAGTTAATGACCCCAGAGGCCTTGCTCCCGAAGGGTGGCGTGTAGCCACGGAACAAGACTGGAAGCAATTAGTAAACCAGTATGGTGGTATCAGAAATGCAGGGGGAGCTCTCAAATCCAGATCTGGCTGGGCAAGGGGTAACGGATCGAATGAA
The DNA here is from genome assembly GCA_964349315.1 of uncultured Muribaculaceae bacterium. Taxonomy (GTDB): domain Bacteria; phylum Bacteroidota; class Bacteroidia; order Bacteroidales; family UBA932; genus Bact-08. The sequence continues at coordinate 1,820 of CAYGGD010000045.1, read as the reverse complement.
AGCGGATTTAACGGGTTACCGGGAGGAATGCGCAAATTTAACGGAGACTTTGATTTTATTAATCACGATTCGTATTGGTGGACATCAACGGAGTACGATAACAGAAGTGCATATTTTCACCATTTGAGTCATATGGGTTCGCAAATGGGAGATGGAGAGGGTCCTAAATTGGTTGGTTTGTATGTTAGATGCGTTAAGAATTGATGAAAAAAATAAAATTAGTTGTTATTGGCGGAGATGCTGCAGGAATGAGTGCAGCATCTAAGGTTAGGCGAGAGCGGCCGGGATATGAGATTGTTGTGTTTGAAAGAGGCAATCATACCTCATACTCTGCTTGCGGTATGCCCTATTACATTGGAGGAGAGATTAAGTCCGAAGAACAGTTGATTGCCCGGAAACCTGAAGTTTTTATTCAAAAACAAAATATTGATGTTCGAATACGACACGAAGTAATTGAAATTGATGCTACTAACAAGCGAGTTAAAGTTATTAACCTCGACTCTGGTGATAATTTTTGGGAGCAGTGGGACAATTTGCTTATTGCTACAGGAGCTTCGCCGTTTGTTCCGGAGATGGACAATATAGATGCAGAGGGTGTTTTTTCTCTCTCTACTCTGCAGAGTGGAATAGATGTCAACAACTTTATTAAGCTTCACAAACCAAAAAGAGCTGTTGTAGTGGGAGGCGGATATATTGGAATTGAGATGGCTGAGGCACTCAATGGCCTTGAAATGGAAGTTACCCTTATCGATATGGCTCCACAACTGATGACCACTCTGGACAGAGATATGTCTGAGATTGTTCTCGAACACATAAAAAGTTATAATGTCAATGTTTTCCTGGAGGAGAGGTTGGTAAAGTTACAAAAGGATAATGAAGGACGAGTTAAGTCAGTTGTAACAGATAAACAAACCATTCCGGCAGATATAGTTATCCTGGGTATGGGTGTAAAGCCAAATTCTGAGCTGGCTGCACGTGCAGGAATAAAGCTTGGAGCCAATAATGCAATAATGGTGAACACCAGGCTTGAAACCAATTTTTCTGATATTTGGGCAGCAGGCGACTGTGCAGAGTCATTTCATTTGTTAGCAAAAAAGCAGGTTCATATTGCTTTGGGTACTGTTGCAAATAAACACGGCTTAGTTGCCGGAATTAACATCAGCGGTGGTAACGCGGAGTTTCCGGGAGTTATAGGGACAGCAATTACAAAGTTTCATAATTTGGAAATATCGAGAACAGGGCTGTCAGAAAAAGAGGCAAAAGACTTGGGGATAGACTACCAAGCAGAATCAATATCTTCTGTTAATCCGGCAGGGTATTACCCCGGATTTGGCAAAATAACCGTAAAAATGCTTGTCGATAAAAAGACAAAAACTATTTTGGGAGGTCAAATTATCGGTGCCAAAGGATCGGCTAAACGGATAGATACTCTCGCAACAGCAATTACTGCAAAACTCACGGCGCAGCAGTTGACAGACCTTGATTTGGCATATGCTCCTCCCTTTTCTACAACCTGGGATCCGGTGCAAATAGCAGCAAGAAAATTAAATTAATGCAACCCAGAAAGAGTGATACTCAGTAAAAGATATCCGCAAAACTTGCTTTTCAGAAAACCTGTTGCCGGTGCTGCAGTTTTGTTTTTTTTGGTTTATGCCTTTGTAATTATTTACAGACCGCCAGATGTGCACGAGGCGCGCTCTTTTGGGTTTCTGCTTACTGTGTTCTTATACTGTTTTACCATTTCTCTCTTTGTTTTGATTTTTTGTATTATTCTCAAAAAAGTGCCTTTTTTCTCGAATAAGAGGGAGTGGAATTTTGGC
>CAYGGD010000044.1:0-14510 GCA_964349315.1 uncultured Muribaculaceae bacterium | reverse complement strand
ATATAAGCAGGACTCTTGGTTTAATTGAGGTTGCCGACTACTGGGAGCATGTGCTTAAGATTAATGATTTCCAAAAGAGTCGTTTTGCTCAGAACATTATCTCTACTCTGTTTAATACTGTTTCAGGCAAAAAGATAGCTTTTTTGGGCTGGGCTTTTAAAAAAGAGACCAACGACACCAGGGAGAGTGCTGCTATTTATGTGGCTTGGGAACTGCTGCAAGATCAGGCGGAGATTCATGTGTACGACCCTAAGGTAACTGAAGAGCAAATTTTTAACGATTTAAGAGAGGTTGCTGCAGCCAAGGGAGGGTGCAACAGTGACAGAGAGGAGAAGAGTGCTGTGGTTGTCCACAACAATCCTTACAGCGCTATCGAAAACGCTCATGCTATAGCGGTTCTTACAGAGTGGGACGAATTTTGCGGCTACGACTGGAAAAAGATTTACGATATAATGAATAAACCGGCCTTTGTTTTTGACGGCCGCAATATTTTAGACATAACCAAGTTGAAAGAGATAGGATTCCAAACCTACTCCATTGGCAAATAACTGTTTAAAAATTGCTGAAGTTGCTCTTCGGTTTTAATTACCGTTTCGGGGGTAATGGTGTGAAACCATACATGCATTGTTCTTTGGCGCAATAGTGGTTCCCCTTTTGTAATCGCCTTCGGCTCTCCGGAAAGTTGTATAGTTATGCTCTCTTCCGAAACTATCCACGGCATCTCTAACAGCCTTTTTCTCACTGCCCTCTTTATGCTTTCGCCGCTTAGGCTGCTTTCGAAGTTAATGGTTACAGAGTTTTGTGGTCGCTTTGTGATATCGGCAGGCCTCGAAATATTAACAGAAGTGAGTGCAGTATATGGAATTTTTGTTATCTCCCCCTTGGTGGTAATAATTTCCAACGAACGATATCCTCTTTTTTTAATGGTGCCCGACACTGACGCAGTGTCAATTCTTTCTCCCGGTACAAAGCCGTTCTCGGCCCTAAGTATAATACCTGCAATAAAGTCGCGCAGCAGGTACCAGGCCAAAACGGCAACTATAACTACAACAATTGCTGCAAAAATAAAGCTGAAAAAGGGAAGGTGGCCAAAGGCGGTCTCGGCTGCCCAAAAGAGAAAAGTGATCCACAGAACAAGTTCGGCTACGGGAAAAATTCGCGAAAAGAGGCCGGTTACCTTTTTATTGCCAAAAAGCGAAGGTAGATACTCTCCGGCCAACTTGAGTGCTGCAAAAAGTAGTGCAGCGTATCCGGCAATTATTAAATATGTCATAGTAATTCCAGGTTTCTTAATTTTTTCACCAACTGTGGAACAAGGGCAGGCGTAAGAGAGTAAACACCTGTGTATTTTTCGGTAAGCAACCCTTTTTGTTGCATAAGTGTCAGCATCTCCTGAGTTGCAGAGGGGTCACTGTCCATTATGGCGGCAAGGTGAGGTGCCGAAAACCGTCGATGTAGGACAAACTGCAAAATATAAACAATTTCGTCGCGGCTAAGTTCTCTGGTAAAAGCACCATCGATGGCTACTGGTTTTTGCAGGTAAATGGTTGTTCCGGATATCTTTTTAATGGCAGCCAACCACATTTGAATGGCGTAACCAGGGTTTCCTCCCGATAAGTTGAAGAGGTGGTTAAATAAGCTGGCGTAGTCGAGGTTAGTCATCTGATGCTCACTCTTTTTGTTAAGCACAAATTTCATTCCGCCTGCCTTATGTCTTTCGGTTATTAATTCTTTTATCTCTTTGGCACTAAATGGCTGACAATAAATTATATCCAGCGCCCAAGTGTTGATATTGGTAAGCTGGTTTATTACTCTCGATGCAAATTTGTTTACATTAACTATAAAGAGAATCTTATTGTTGTACCTCTTTGTGAGCTCCAGAATTTTTTCAACAACGCAGGTTCCTCCCGGCTTGCGTTCCCACCAAAGCTCCAAATCGTTGATTATTACTGTTAATTTCCCCTGAAGAGAGTCCAAAACAGCGTAAAGGCTCTCTTCTGTACGGTATTCGCGTAAAAATGGAGTAAGGGTCCTCTCTTTTACTATGGTTTCATGAAGTCGGCGCTGAAAGAGCTCTGTATCAGCAGTGCTCTCCTGAGGGGCCCTAACCACAAATATCTGCTGCTTGCGATAGTGCAAATTGGCAAGATGCCTGCTTAAGCTCGATTTGCCTGAGCGGCGCTCACCGCTTATTACAAGCATTCCCGAAGCCCCTTTATTGCTTCGTAAAATTGCTTTGCTCCCCTGGGCTGTCTCCTCTTGCATACCTACCCAAAACTCTTCGCCTATTCCGGAACTGCCTGCAAAGAGGTTGAGGTAGTAAAAAGGAAGTTTCGATAAAATTGCCTTACGGGGTGCGCTCTGCTCCAGCATAGCATTTAAGCTTTGACAGCTGTTCATCTGTCTGTCGCTCACTTTTTTCTCGAGACGGGCAGCCCATAAAACTCCTTCGTTCTGCTTATAGAGCAGTTTTACAAACTGATTAGAAACAGCGCCTCCAAAGGATTTTGCAGCTTTTGTAACTACTCTGGCAATAAAGCCTCTCTCCTTCTCTTTTTCTTTTTTTCGCAGAGAATGCTTACTCTTTGTTATTGCAGTAACAGTCAGTGGTTCAAAGGCAAGTTTAAGCGCCTCTTCCATCTCTTTTCTGATTAGCAGGATGGTATCTTTAAGTTTTTTACGCTCAGAATCTGCATTGTTAGAAAGGTTGTCCAGAAACTCTTCAGTTACAGGAGAATCGCTCCCCTGTATAGAAAGCTCTTCGGCATTGGCAAGAGTGTGGCTGGCCAGCTTAACCATACTTCGGAGATTGGCGGTTGCCCCTTTAAGTGTTTGTGCCACATTAATAGAGAGCTTATTGACTCTGTCGCTAAGCTCGTTACTAATATGGAAGTCGGCTGTTTTGCGCAAATAAATTATAAACTCCTCTTCAGAAAGAGTCTCAGCTCCAACTGTAACTGTAACAGGAAGTCTATCGGTACTCTCTCTTATAAAGGAAAGAAGGGAGTTAAAACGGCTTTCGGTGTGTGGTGTGTCGAGAGAGCGAGTGAGTGACAGTGTAAACTTGTCCAGTTTGTCACTTTTGCCGCTCTCTTTTACCTCAGACAAAATAGACTCAAGGGTGTTGAGGTACGAAATAAGTCGGTTATCTATTTCAATGGAAACATCGGTTGAAATTTCATAGATTCTGCTCTCTAACTTATATTTAAGAGAGAGAAGCAAAGAGTCGGTATAAAACCTGTTTACATGATTATAAATAAACTTGTAAAGCTTTGAAGGATAGTCGTGCAATTGCTTATCGATAGCTGCAGCTTTGCGCAACAACGAGCGGTAACGGCTGTTAACCAGGTTTGTACGAGGGGGCTTTTGTGACAATTCAACCAGTTCGGCAATATCAAAAGCAAGTTCGTTCACAAGGCGTGTGATTTCAGCTGCTCCGTAGGTGTGTACAGCCGCGTAGAGGTGTTCTGCCAGCTCTTCAATTTTCTCTTTTGGAGCATTATTAAAGAAGAGGGTCGAGAGCTCTTTCAGCTGTGCATAATAGCCGGCTGTCGATAATTTAAATCTTTCGTAAAAGAGTTCAAGTGCTTTGATACGCTTGTACCTAAAGTAGTAGCGTGCTGCAGGAAGCAGTTTTTTCCCGGCTCTTCCCGCCTCTGATAACATATCTTCTGCCGGCTCTGCTATTTTGCTTATATACTCTTCCACTCCGCCCGCAAGAAGCTTCTCCTCCTTTTGTAAAAGCTCTCTTATGGATGTCTCGGCTCGAAGGGTTATAAAGTTAGCGAGCTCTGCATAAATTTGCTTAAGTTGCTGTTTTTTAATATCGGAATTTGCAATCTGGGATGCCGTGTCTCTCCTTGCAACAGCACTTTGTATGTAGTTAACAATGAGGTCTAACTCCTTTTTACGAAGAGGTTCAAACTGCGAAAGTGTATCATTTATAAACTTTTCGGCGGTTTTTTGACTGCTTTGAGCAAGCAAGAAGAGTTTGTTCTGTACAATTGCTACTCCCGGCCTGGCTGCAGCCCCTATTAACGAAACATCGCATCTCTCTCCGCTCCCATGCTCGGTGCTCTCTGCTATCTCACTCTCTCTCTCCTCTTCTGGATATATATCCTCAAACTCTTCTGATGCCGATATAAAGAGGGTTGTGTTTAGCGACTTGGCAATCTCCTCTGTAAAGCGGACTACAGCGGGGCTGTCGTTGTCAAATTGCGAAGGAATGTCGGCTATTGTAAGATCGGTATTTGCACTTCTGCTTTTCATTATCTCCTTATCGGAGAGGTTATCAGAATTGTGAATCACCTTAACTTCGGCGTTAATTCTGTAGTTATCCACCAATTGCGTTAAATGAGCGTATAAGCGGTCTGTGTTGCGCTCCGATTCGGCTATTGTAAGTATTCTTATGTTTGCATCACGCCATTTGGAGCTGGCGGTAATAAAGCGTATAAGATGAAGGGCAAGGGAGAGGTTTCTTCCCGATTTGCTCCACCAGATATCGATTGTCTTGTATTTTCCAAACCCTTTTTCTGTGTTAAAATTTAAAAAAGAGAGGTTGTAGCTGAGTTTTTTTAGTCGGCTGAGCAACTCTTCGAAGCTGGCATTTTCAAGTGCGTTTTTGGGCCATCCCATAAGAATTGTGTTGGGCTCGAATCCGGAAAAACCATAAACACTGCTTATAACACCTATTCCTTCGTATATATTGCTGCACACATGTTTTCTCGTAATTACATTTGTGTACTCATCAAATTTCTCGAAAATAATTTTGGCTGTGCTATCGAGCATTGGGTTGGGGCATCGTTTCTGACCGTTCAACGGCTCCTTCTCTTGGTCACTTTGTTCAGAGAGATCGAAGTTTGTAAACACACCCAGTTTACCAACAAGATTTAGTGCCAACTCTATCAAATGGGGTCTCTTAGCCGCTCCACCACTAAAGAGAATAATATTGGGACGCCAGTTTCTGTTATTTCTCTGGCTTTTGGCAAGATTAAAGAGCCCGGTTTTCACCAGCGATAACCATATGCTCGACCTTGTATCGCCGGTATTTAGGGTCAGTTCTTTATTTTTCAGATAAACAAAAAGAGAAGATAAAATAACAGTGGCTACTGCCAAGGCAAGAATATCCAGCTGAATCATAAGAATGATACAGGCGAGGGCTCCGATAATGCTTACTATTCTGGGTATTTTAAACGAAGGTCGGAAGTCGCTGCTTGCCCAGCTCTCCACGGCATAGGTGATGTTCAGAAAGCCGTAGGTAATAATAAAAAATATTGTAACAAGACGGGCTATAACATTAAGTTCTCCTATTAATATCCCTGCCTGTGCAATTAAAAAGGTAAACAATAGGGCATTACGGGGCTCATTAGAGGGTCCGAATCCTTTTCCCAAAAACGATGGGGCAATTCGGTCGCGGGCAACTGCCTGCATAATTCTGGGAGCTCCCAGTATACTGCCGAGCGCAGATGAGAGAGTGGCTCCAAGAACGCCTGCAATAACCAGTTGAGGTATCCAGGCAATTTTAAAGAGTACATTGGTGTCGTTAACAAGCAGGTCGCTGCTTACTGTGTATGAGAAAAAGAAAGCCAGCCCTATGTATACAACCAGGGCAACCAAAATTGCCGCTATAGTCCCTTTAGGAATAGATTTTCTAGGGTCTTTCAGATCTCCAGACATCGATACTCCTGCCTCAAATCCTGTAACGGCGGGGAAAAAGATTGCGAATAATGTTATCCATGGGAGAGATTCGGGCAAGCTGTTCAGCTGAGGAACTGTAGGGGCGTAGTCGTGTCTTCCCAAAAAAACCGACAACAGTGAAAGAACCATTATTGTTAGTATAATATACTGAGTTTTAATGGTTAAGGAGGTGCTTATAAAGGTTAAAATGGTTGCCAGCAACAACACTACAGAACCCATAATTCTTATAGAGTTTAAGGTAACCTCAAAGCCGAAGTATCCCAGAAACACCTCTGCGAAACCTATTAAATATAAGCTGACGCTCAACGAGAGGCCGCTGAAAAGCGCCCATCCGAGAGTGCCTCCTATAGGTAGTCCGAGACTTCGAGAGATAATAAAATAGGTACCGCCGGTCTCTACCCTTTTATCTGTTGCTATTGACGAGACACTTAGCCCTGTGCTTCCCGAAACAATGTGGGCTACCAAAATAATTCCTATTGTTGCTAAAAGACCTGCCTGACCAACTATCCAGGGAAGTCTCAGATACATTATAACTCCGAGAAGAGTTAAAATAGAGGGGGTAAATACTCCTCCAAAAGCCCCAAATCTCTTAGCTTTAGCCATAATTACTCTTCTTTCACTTTTGTGTTACTCATCTCTTTTATATAGACATCTCTCTGAGGGAAAGGTATTTCTATGCCCTGCTCTTTAAACCTCTTAAAAATTTCAAAGTAAAGCTCACTCTTAAGCATCGCAGGCCTTTCTATATGAGAAGAGGTCCACACCATCAACTCAAAATTGAGACTACTGTCGCCGTAGCTTTCGAACCTTACATTTGGCGGAGGCGATTCCAACACTCCCTTATTATCCTTTGCCACTGCTATAAGCACTTTTTTAACCAATTCAGGATCTTCTTTATAAGAGACTCCCACCGGAAAACCCAGCCTTACATCTCTGTTGTTATGGCTCCAGTTCACAACCCATTTGTTAACAAGATCGGTGTTAGGAACAATAACGGCAATGTTGTCGTTTGTAAGAATTGTGGTTGCTCTGGCAGAAATTTTCACAATATTACCGGCCAGCCCCTCAACCTCTACCCTGTCCCCCACTTTAACGGGGCGTTCAAATAAAATAATCAGTCCGCTAATAAAGTTGTTAGTTATGCTTTGGAGTCCAAAACCAATACCAACCCCCAAGGCACCAACCATAAGCCCTACAGCACTCAAGTCTATCCCGGAAGTCTGTACTATAACTGCAACTCCGATTATTATAACAACATACCTGATAATTGTAGCTGTCGATTGAGCTACTCCGATATCGATTTTATACTTGGGAAAAACTCTTTTTATCAATAGGTTTCTGATTTTACCGGAGATATAAAAGAGCAGGAAAAAAGAGAGAACCAGCATTGCAAAAGTTCTTATAGTGAACTCACTGTTCCCCAACATAAAAAGCTCTACATCCCATGCAGACCTTATCCATTCCATAACACGCTCATAACTGCTCATCTTACAAAAATTAATTCCACCGTAAATATACAAAATTCTCTTGGGGTCTGACCCCCATTTACACAAACATTAGTTTTCCGAGCATTTAAACATTTGGGGTCTGACCCCCATTTACATATTTGCTCAGTTTCCGTAGATGAGAAATTTAAGATCTGACCCCAATTATTAACAAAAAACAATAACTTTGAGTGAAGATTAAAACAATCTAAACAGATGAGTAAAAATCCTTTAATTAAGAAAGCTTCGGGTGAGTCTCAAGCTTTTTCGGCAGAAAAACTTAAGCACTCTCTTTTTCGTTCGGGTGCACCAGAAGAGATTATTGACGAAATTGTCACACATATAAACGACTGGATAACAGAAGAATACAAGAGAGAGGATAGAGCTATTCCCAGTAAGCAAATTTACTCGAAGGCCTTTGGCTTACTCAGAAAAAAAACTGTTAGCAATGCCGCAAGGTACAAGTTGAAAAATGCGATTATGGAGATGGGTCCAACCGGCTACCCTTTCGAATATTTTGTTGGTGAAATATATTCAATAATGGGTTACGATGTAAAAGTATCTCAAATTCTACAGGGCGCGTGCGTTTCACACGAAGTTGATGTGCTAGCAACCAAAGGCAATCATCAGCGCTTTATCGAGTGTAAGTACTATCAGAGCAAGGGAAAAACGGCAAATGTCAAGGTACCTCTTTATATCGACTCCCGCGTGCGTGATATTATTACAAACAGAAAAACTCTTCAAGAGTACAAAGATTTTACCTTTTCTGGAGGAGTAGTAACAAATACTCGTTTTTCTACCGATGCCGAAGAATACGGAAAGTGTGCCGAGCTACACCTGCTTAGCTGGGACTTTCCTAAAGGCAATGGATTGAAAGATATAATTGATCGCGAAAAAATATTTCCCATTACATCGCTATCGTCTCTGAATAAAACGGACAAACAGAAATTAATGGAAGAGGGAATTGTTGTTTGTCGCCAAATAGTTAGAGACAGTTCAAAAATTGATCTGTTGGATTTAAAACCTCAAAAGAGGAAGAGAGTTCTAGAAGAGATTCGTGATCTCTGCGATAATTAGCTCTCATTAACTTTTTTGTAATCAGACAAAAACTTCTCCAATCCTGAATCGGTAAGAGGATGCTTTAGCAAACCCAAAATAGCATCCAGTGGACAAGTAGCAACATCAGCCCCAGCTTCGAGGCATTGAATTATGTGCATTGTATGGCGAATAGAGGCCGCAAGAACCTCTGTATCATATTCGTAGTAGTTATACATCTCTACAATTTGAGCTACAAGCTCTATTCCGTCGGTAGAGATATCGTCTAAACGACCCACGAACGGAGATACATAAGTGGCTCCTGCTTTAGCAGCCAAAAGAGCTTGTCCCACCGAAAAAACAAGTGTGCAGTTGGTTCTTATATTATTGTCTGAAAAGTACTTGATAGCTTTTATTCCCTCTTTTGTGCAGGGAACCTTAACTACAATCTGAGGGTGTAGCTTTGCCAGCTCCTCTCCCTCTCTTATCATCCCCGGGTAATCGGTAGCAATAACTTCTGCACTAACATCGCCCTCAACAATATTGCAAATGTTTATGTAGTGGTTTTTTATATTCTCTTCGCCTTTTATCCCCTCTTTTGCCATTAACGAAGGATTTGTTGTAACACCGTCAAGAATTCCTAAATCGTTGGCTTCTCTTATTTGATCGAGATTTGCCGTGTCTATAAAGAATTTCATAATCGTCAATTTTTTATAATAATAGCAAATATAGCACTTATAAACAAAATTAGTAACTTCGTGAAGAATATCTAAAATTGCTGATATGCAAAACAGTATGACAATACTTATAATGGCTGGAGGGTCGGGAGAGAGGTTTTGGCCATTGTCTACCAGGGAGAGACCCAAGCAGTTACTCCGTCTGGCCGATCCCGAAAAATCGCTTATTCAAATGACTGTAGAGCGAGTTGCTCCTTTGGTGCCGTTCGAAAGAATTTTTATCGCTACTAATGCTATTCAGGCCCCTGCAGTAAAAGAGGAGTTACCGGAAATACCTGCTCAAAATATTATAATTGAGCCTGCGTTTAAGGACACTGCAGCTGCCATCGGGTTTGCCTCTCTTATAATCGATAACATGTTCCCTAACTCCATTATTGCCGTTTTAGCCTCAGACCATTTAATTAAAAAAGAGGAGGAGTTCCGGAAGGTTCTTCAGTTTTCTGCCTTTAAGGCGGAGCAGGAAGAGGCGATAGTTACTCTTGGAATACAACCCACTTACCCCGAGACTGGCTATGGTTACCTTGAGGTAACCAATAGTATACCAAATCATAACAGTACTTCCGACTCATACGAGGCTGTGAAGGTCGTTCGTTTTTGCGAAAAACCGGCTCTTGCCCTGGCCAACCAGTATGTAAACGGCAGGCGCCATCTCTGGAATAGTGGTATGTTTATATTTAAAACCAGCATAATGATGGAGGCAATTAAAACATACCTGCCCAACCATTTTTTTACGCTTCAAAAGATTGCCGAATTAAAAGATCAAGTTCGCAACCCCGACAATGCCACTCTTAAAGAGCTGTTTAACTCTTTTGATAAAATTTCCATAGACTTCGGAGTCATGGAAAAGTATCACAAAACACTTGTTGTGCCTGTTAACTTAGGATGGAACGACATAGGCAGTTACCCGGCACTTGCAGATATTTTCCCCGGCAACAAAAATAACAGCGTAATAATCGGAACAGAAGCCAAAGAGGTAGACTCCCTAAACAACATTGTGATCAGCTCTACGGGGAAAAAAATATCTATGCTCGGCATACAAGATTTAATTGTTGTCGAAACACCCGATAACATACTTATTTGCACAAAATCACAAGCTCAAAACATAAAAAAATTAGTGGAATAAAACCGGGGGCTTAAACCGGGGTCTGACCCCCATTTACCATAAATCAAGGGTTTCCGGAGGCGTAATTAACAAAAAAAATGCAAATGGGATATTTTCTTAAAAAAAGGAAAATTTTAATAACTGGTGGCAGTGGCTCTTTAGGGATGGCTCTTGCTGACATTTTAGTTAGATGCGGGGCGGATAAGGTTATAATCTATTCGAAAAATGGAGATAAAAATGAGGCCATGAGGCGGCGCTTTCCAATTTTTGAATACATTACCGGCGACATTCGAGACTTCGATTTGCTTAAAAAAGCTTGTGAAAATATAGATTACGTTATTCATGCTGCAGCTCTTAAAGATGTACATATCTGCGAAAAGAATCCGCTTGAAGCAATTGATATTAATGTAAATGGTACTGTCAAATTACTTGATGCAGCCCAGATTAACAACGTCAACAAGGTAATTGTAGTTAGCTCAGATAAAGCGGTTTACCCATCAGGTGTTATGGGTATTACTAAAGCAATGATGGAAAAAATAGCCACAGCTCATAACGCACCCGGCATAATTATTAGGCCCGGAAATCTTATGGGATCTACCGGAACTGTTGTTCCTCTTTTTATCAAACAAGTTAAAGAAGGTAAAAATCTTACAGTAACTAACCCTGAAATGACTCGCTTTTTGATGACACCGGAAAGCGCCGCCGAATATCTTCTTTTTGCATTGGAGCATGGCCAACCCAAGTCGCTTGTACTTCAGAAAGCACCTGCATACTCAATAGGTATGCTTGCATCTGCGATTATTGACCTCTACTCTCAAGATCCCCTCCATAGAAAGGAAAGCATTACTGTCATAGGCTCCAGGCCCGGTGAAAAACTTTATGAAACAATGATTACAGAAGAGGAAATATCAAGATCTGTTCTGTTAAACAATCTTCACCTGCAAGTTTCAACTGAAGCGAAAAACTTTTCGGACAATTTAAAAACAGCAGAAGAGTATAATTCTCACAATGCGCCCCGCATCCAAATCGATACACTTAAAAAAATTATTACCGATATTTCATCAAAAAATATCTAATAGCAACATTCTAAACCCAAATACAACTTTATTTGTTATTGTTGTGTAAATGGGGGTCAGACCCCGGTTTGAAGCCCCCGGTTTTAATCCTCCAGTTGTTGATGGTTGTGTAATGAACAATTTAACTCATATAAATTTTCTGAAGGTTGTAGCTGATATGTCATCTCGTTTTATCAGTGCAGAGGCATCTGATGTCGATAGCGTGATAAACGATATGCTAGAAAAGATTGTGAAGTTATTTGACTTAGACAGGGGATACCTCTTTAGCTTCTCTCCTGACAAGCGATACATGACAAACACTCTTGAAAAATGTGCAGAGGGGATTATTCCTGTAAAGAATAGTTTGCAGAATGTTCCTCTCAACAGGTACAAATGGTGGAGAGACCATATTTTCAATAATAGTTTTATTCAAATTGAGGATGTAGACAAACTACCAAAAGAGGCAGAGGAAGAGAAAGCGATTTTTAAAAAAATGGAGATAAAGTCGATTATTGCAGTCCCTATAACGGTTAATAATAGCGTGGAAGGATTTATCGGTCTTGATTCGGTAAAGAAATTACGTAGCTGGAGTGTTGAAGATATAGACCTGTTAAAGATACTGGCAAATTCTTTAGCTGAGACTTCTATAAAAATAGCAGCTTCGACAGAGGTAGAAAGACTCACCCTTATGCACTCAATTCTTCTTAACATAGCAAAATTGTATATTAACATTCCCGTGCATCGTCTGAATAGTGCCATTATGCTATCTTTAAAGGAGATGGCAGAGTTTGTAGAGGCAGACAGGGCCTATATTTTTAGCTACGATTTCGAAAAAAGCATCACATCCAACACTCATGAGTGGTGTGCAAAGGGCATTAAACCAGAAATAGATAATCTTCAAGATGTCCAGCTACTGCATATGTCCGATTGGGTAGAAAAGCACAGAAATGGAGAGGCATTTATAGTTACCGATGTCACACAGCTGCCATTCAACGGAGCCGGTTGTGTAAGGGATATTATTGAACCTCAGGGAGTCAAAAGTTTGATAGCTGTGCCAATGATCGATGGAGAAACACTTATTGGTTTTGTAGGATTTGACTCTGTAATAAAACAGCATCTCTATTCTGAAAAGGAAAAAACTCTTCTTTCGTTTTTTTCTCAGATGATAATAAATGTCAATAAAAGAGCGTATTACGAAGAGGTTCTCAGAAAGGCAAAAACTCAGGCAGAGCAGGCAAGCAGAGCAAAATCGGAGTTTTTAGCGAATATGAGTCATGAAATCAGAACTCCTCTTAACTCAGTTATAGGGTTTACCGAACTACTCAATAAAACTCCTCTTTCCGTTTCTCAGAAAAAATTTGTAGAAAACGCTAATATCTCTGCTCAAACTCTTATGGAAATCATCAATGATGTTCTTGATTTTTCAAAAATTGAAGCCGGACGGCTTGAGCTCTCTGAAGCAGAAACTGACATAATAGAAACAGCAGAACAGGTATGTGACATAGTCAAGTACCAGGCCTCTCAAAAGAATATCGAGCTGCTTCTCAATATTGGGCCGGATATCCCCAGATATGGGCTAACAGACCCTATAAGACTGAAACAAATTCTAGTAAATTTAATTAGTAACGCAATAAAATTTACAGAGAAGGGAGAAGTCGAGTTATCTGTTAAGTATGAAGAGAAAAAGCAGAAAAAGGGGACATTCACTTTTTCTGTAAGAGACACTGGAATTGGAATTTCTGCTGAAGATCAGAAAAAACTTTTCATTGCCTTTACTCAAGCCGACTCCTCTACCACCCGAAAATTCGGAGGAACCGGCCTTGGGCTGGTTATATCAAATTATCTTGCAGAAAAGATGGGAGGGAAAATTGAATTAAATAGCTCACCCGGTATCGGCTCTACATTCTACTTTTCAATTACAACAGAGGTGAACTCTGCAAAGGAGAGGTTCGATAGTAAGGACATAAAAACAAAAAGGGTTCTTATTGTCGACGACAACCCAAGAAATCTCTCTATACTTGAAAACACTCTTAAAAGCTGGGGTGTTGAGAGCACCTTATGTGACAATGGGTTAGAGGCGATTAAGATTATTAAAATATCAGAGCCATTTGATGTTATTTTGCTCGATTTTAAAATGCCTCTTATAAGTGGAATAGACACTTTAAGGATGCTTCGAGCCGATGAATCTATTGATAAAAATTCTCAGAATATTTTGATTATGTGCAGTTCCGACGACGATTCACTGATTAATGATGAGTGTCGGAAGAGTACGGGTGTGCACAAGAGTATTAAGCCAGTGAAAATAACAGAGCTATACAACTACCTAATTAATTTAACAAAACCCAATATAAAACCTCAGAATATTCTTGCAGAGCAGAAAGTTTCTATCCCTTCAAATAATATGAGAATTACAACTTTTGCTAGAAATCCTGTTATTATTATTGCAGAAGATGTTAAAATGAATCTTATTCTAATTAACACAATGCTAAATAACATTATTCCAAATGCAAAGCTAATTGAGGCAAATAACGGACAAAAAGCAGTTGACCTGACGGAAGAGATTAATCCGGATATGATTCTTATGGATATTCACATGCCAATAGTCGACGGGCTTACTGCCACCAGGAGAATCAGAGAGATTAATCGTATTAGAGGAACGTATCCTGTGATTGTTGCCCTTACCGCCAGTGCGAGTGAAGAGGATAAAAAGAGGTGCATTGAAGCCGGGATGGACGACTATATTTCTAAACCAATCAATCAAAAAATTCTCTATGAAATAATTAATCAGTATCTTGGACAAAACCGGAGTCTTATAAATGGCAAAACAACCGAAACTATTATGAATAATTCTGTACCTGAGGATATTACTCCCCATTTCAACAGGCAAGAGATGCTTCAGCGAATTGACAACGACGAAGAAGTTCTTATAGACTTGATAGATACTCTAAAAGAAGAGGTCGAAATTTCTATGAATGACCTTAAACAAGCATTAAGTTCAAATTCTGCTGATCAAATCAAAAAGTCTGCACATAAGATAAAAGGGATAGCACTTAATATGAGTTTTGGCAAAATGAGTGTTATTGCAAAGACTATCGAGCAAGCTAACGCCGCCGGCAGTTCCAAGTTTGATACACTTTTACAAGAGCTTGAAGATGAGTGGAATCTGCTAAAAATAATTCTTTATAAATAACCTACCTCTATTTTTTCGTATTCTCCTTTTTGTGCATAGACACCATCTATTGATTTATCGTCAAAATCCCGGCGAACTGATAAATAAATTTTGAGCAGGTCATGAATTAATCATGTCACGCCATTCCGGTCACAGGCTACAAATTCACGCGGATACGGACTCGCGAATGTGGTTGTATATAGTTGCACCGCCTGCCCTGTCATGGTATAG
>CAYGGD010000043.1:0-14727 GCA_964349315.1 uncultured Muribaculaceae bacterium | reverse complement strand
CTATATAAGCTATTCCCTTTTTTAAATTCTATTTAATATAAATTTGTCTAAGTCGGAGGTTCCTTCCTTCGGCTTTTTCTTTCCACTTAAATAATTGTACTATGAAAACTTATACCTACGAAGAGGCGATGGCTTCAAGCCTGAGATACTTTAACGGGGACGAACTGGCAGCATCGGTATGGATAAATAAATATGCAATGAAAGACTCATTCGGAAATTTGTACGAGTCTTCACCCGACGATATGCACAACAGGCTTGCTGCCGAATATGCGAGAATTGAATCCAATTATCCAAACCCTCTTTCGAAGGAGGAGATTTACACCCTCCTTAAAGATTTTAAATATGTTATACCTCAAGGAGGCCCTATGACAGGGATAGGCAACAATTTTCAGATAGCGTCGTTGTCTAACTGTTTTGTTATAGGTCACCGTAAGCCGGCCGACTCCTATGGAGGCATAATGAGAATTGACGAAGAGCAGGTTCAGCTGATGAAAAGAAGAGGGGGCGTGGGGCACGATTTATCGCATATCAGGCCTGCAGGCAGTCCGGTGCTTAACAGTGCGCTAACCTCTACAGGCGTTGTCCCTTTTATGGAGCGTTACTCCAACTCTACAAGAGAGGTGGCTCAGGATGGAAGACGCGGGGCTTTGATGCTCACAATTTCAATAAAACATCCTGATTCTGAAAAATTCATAGACGCAAAGCTTGAACAGGGAAAGGTAACCGGTGCAAATGTTTCAGTAAAGATTGACGACGAATTTATGAGGAGCGTTTTGCACAACAAGCCATATCGGCAGCAGTACCCTGTAGATTCCGATAACCCCTCGTTTGTAAAGGAAATAGATGCGGCGGCTCTCTGGGCTAAAATTATCCATAATGCCTGGCGCTCTGCGGAACCTGGAGTTTTGTTCTGGGATACTGTTATCAGGGAGTCTATTCCCGATTGCTATGCCGATCTCGGATACCAGACTGTAAGTACTAATCCTTGTGGCGAAATTCCTTTGTGTCCTTATGATTCATGCCGTTTGATAGCGGTCAATCTCTACTCCTATGTAGATAATCCCTTTACTCCGGAGGCCTCTTTTAATATGGAGCTTTTTAAAGACCATGTAAGAAAGGCAATGCGTCTTAACGACGACCTTATCGATCTTGAGATGGAGAAAATAGAGGCAATAATTAAAAAAATTGAGAAAGACCCCGAAGATGAGGAGGTAAAACTGGCAGAATTGACACTTTGGCGGAAAATTAAAGAGAAAACACTGGGCGGAAGAAGAACAGGGCTCGGAATTACAGCCGAAGGAGATATGCTTGCAGCACTTGGGTTCCGTTACGGAACAGACGAGGCAACTGAATTTGCAGTTGAGGTTCAGAAAGTACTTGCAGTTGAGGCTTACCGCTCGTCGGTACAGATGGCTGTAGAGAGAGGTGCCTTCCCGATTTTTGATGCTAAAAGAGAGGAGAATAATCCCATGATTGTTCGTATTAAAAAGGAGGATGAAGAGCTTTTTGAGCAAATGGTACGTCACGGCCGGAGGAATATCTCTATGCTTACAATTGCTCCTACCGGTACAACTTCTCTTATGACTCAGACAACATCCGGAATAGAGCCGGTGTTTCTCCCTTTTTACAAAAGAAGGAGAAAGGTTAATCCTAATGATAAAAATGTAAATGTTACATTCCGCGATGAAGTTGGAGATGCATGGGAAGAGTATTATGTTTTTCACCATCACTTTTTAACCTGGTGTAAGCAAAATGGCTATGAGCCCGACCAGGTAAGGGCAATGGATGTATCAGAAATTGAGCAACTTGTTGCCAGGTCTCCCTATTTTAAGGCAACATCAAACGATATCGACTGGCCGGCAAAGGTTCAGATGCAGGGTAAGGTGCAAAAATGGGTAGACCACTCAATTAGTGTAACTGTGAATCTGCCCAACAGCGTTACAGAGGAGATGGTAGCAGATGTTTATAAAACCGCCTGGGAGTACGGATGCAAAGGGGTAACCGTTTATCGTGACGGATCGAGATCGGGTGTACTTGTTTCTACAAAGGAGAACGAGAGCAAAGAGGCATCTCTTCGAAAAAAAGTGAGGCCAAAGTCACTCGAGGCGGAGGTAATTCGTTTTAAAAACGGACCTGAGCAGTGGATAGCCCTTGTAGGAATTATGAAGGGGACCCCTTACGAGATATTTACGGGACTTATAGACGAAGATACCCGCAGTATCCCCAAGTCGGTTACGATGGGCTTTATTGTAAAGGAGAAGGATGACAGCGGAAACACCAGGTACGACTTCCATTATATAGACAAGTACGGATACAAAAACATAGTGGGTGGAATATCTCATATGTTTAACAAGGAGTACTGGAATTATGCCAAGCTTATTTCGGGTGTGTTGCGGAACGGAATGCCGATAATAGATGTTGTAAACCTTGTGAGTGGTTTGCAACTGGACAGCGAGGCAATCAATACCTGGAAAAATGGTGTGGAGCGTACTTTAAAAAGATATATACCGGATGGTACCAAGGATGATTCCGGCAAAAAGTGCGAGAAGTGTAATTCCGACAACCTGCTGTATCAGGAGGGGTGTCTGACCTGCATGTCCTGCGGAAACTCTAAATGTGGATAAATGATTATTTACCCAAAATGTAAAATTAATATCGGGCTCAGTATTGTTGAGAAGAGAGCCGACGGGTTTCATAATCTGGAGAGTCTCTTTGTCGACGAGAAAAACCCGTCCGATATACTGGAAATAGTGGAGAGCGATAAGCTCTCCATTTCTGTTTACGGAACGGAGTTAGATTGCGACGATAACTCCAATATTTGCATAAAGGGTTATAATTTGCTAAAAAGTGAATTCGATTTGCCTCCGGTGGGTATATACCTTTACAAAAAAATTCCGGCAGGGGCCGGACTTGGGGGTGGATCATCGGACGGGGCCTGCACTCTTATTTTATTAAACCGTCTCTTTAATTTAGGGATAAGTACTACCTCTCTTGTAAAGTACGCTTCGGTTCTCGGAAGCGACTGCCCTTTTTTTATTTACAGTAACCTGATTAAAGATAACCCCGAAAGAACATGTATGTATGTTACCGGCAGGGGTGATATTCTGGAGCCGTTTCCTGTGACTCAGTTGAATGATGTCAGGGTAGAAATTGTAACACCTCCGATATTTGTTTCAACGGCTGAGGCCTATGCAGGCGTTGTTCCTGCCCTACCCGAATACTCGTTGAAAGAGGTGTTGAAGATGCCTGTAGAAAAATGGAAAGACTTTATTGTCAATGATTTTGAAACACACATTTTTGATAAATACCCTCAGCTTAAAATTGAAAAGAGGCGTTTGTACGAGAGAGGGGCTCTCTACGCATCGATGAGCGGAAGCGGATCTTCTCTTTTTGGTCTTTTCCGCAGAGATTAATATTCTGTAAAAATTCTTTGAATCTCTTTGGGGTCGTTGGTTTGGGTGAGAGCAAGCATCAGAAGTATTCTTGCTTTTTGGGGTGATTTTGTTAAACTGACTGGCCACTTTTCTGAATACTCTTCGGCAGCAAAATCAACTCCTCCGGAGTGAATCCTTGCAGACCGGACAACAACTATTCCTTTGCTTGATGCCTCTTCCATAGCAGATGCAATTGCTCTGTTATAATTACCGTGTCCTACTCCTGCAATTACTATCCCTTTTGCATTTGACTCAATTACCCCTTTTATTGCGGCGTCTGAGCTAAAGGCGTATGAGTAGATAATTTCTGTTACCGGCAGGGTAGTGAGGTTGCTGATGTCAAACTCTGAGTTAACTGTGTGCCTGAGGTTAGTGTTTCGGTTAAAAGTGGTAATTCCGTCTCTGACAAAGCCGAGAGGTCCGAAGTTAAAGCTTGAGAAGGCATTAATTCCAACTGTGTGACTTTTAGTTACATCGTCGGCAGAAAAAATTACATCGTTCATAAGCACCATTACTCCCCTGTTGTGTGCATTTGCAGAGGCGGCAGTTACAACTGCGTTGTAGAGGTTAAGGGGTCCGTCGGCGCTTAGTGAGGTAGAGGGCCTCATTGCTCCGGTTAAAACAACGGGGCGGGAGTGTTTAACAGTAAGATTCAGAAAATAGGCGGTCTCTTCCATTGTGTCGGTACCGTGGGTAATCACTATTCCGTCGCAAAGATCTTTTTCGAAAAGGTCATTTATTACAGCCAGGAGTTGCAACCATATTTTTTCTTCCATATTCTGGCTGGATATGTTGCAGATTTGAATTCCGGTCAGTTGTGCAACTTTTTCCAGATCGGGAACAGATTTAAGGATTTCATTTATGCTGAGTACTCCGGGTTGGTACGAAGCATCTACAGAGGTAGCTGCCGATCCGGCAATTGTTCCGCCTGTTGCCAGTATTGCTACTCTGGGTTTATCATTTTGAGATGCATAGGTGAAACTGCAGGTAAATGCTGTTATTATGAGAACTGCTAAGAGTTTTTTAAGTATCATAAAAAGAGGTTTTATTAGAACAAAAATAGTAAAAAAGGCCGACCCCCTGCTACAGAAATCGACCCCTTTTCTTGTGTACTAAAACCTAAACCTACATCAATAAGATGCAGGAGCTTTTAAAAACGTTGCATCTTTTTTTAAAAATTTGTGATTTTTTTTAAAAAAAACAGAGGGAGCATGGCAGAGAAGAGCCCGATCAGAGATACTCCGGCAACGGTAACCAGCATGTCTGAAGCTTTCAGAATCATAGGATAGCTGTCAATTATAAAATTGCCGGGCATTGGTATTATTCCGAATTGCTGTTGTAATGCAGTAAAAATAAATGCAGTAAGTGTCCCTACTGCTATTCCCGACAGCGATATCATCCAGCCCTCAAAAAGAAATATCTGTTTAATCATCTTTTCGGTTGCCCCCATCGACCTTAAAATAACCGCATCCTCTTTTTTCTCAATTATAAGCATTGCAAGAGATCCAAACAGGTTGCAGGAGATTATAATAAGAACAAAAAGGAGAATAATGTAAATAGATACCTTTTCTGATTGCATCATCTTATAAAGGGTTTCGTTTTGCTGATATCGGTTTTTAACCTGGAACCCGTTTCCGAGTGATGCTGAAATCTCTTTCTGGAGTGAAGAAATATCGGTATTTTCGTTTACATATATCTCAATGTTGGTAATCTCGTTATCGTACTCCAATAACTCTGCGGCAATTTCAATCGGAATAAAAATATACTTTTTGTCAAAGTTTTGCTCTACCGTAAAAAGCCCGGCAGGAAAGAGTATCTCTTTGTTTAGGGATGCGTTGGGGTTAATCATTGAGAGTTGCCTCGATCTTGA
Source organism: uncultured Muribaculaceae bacterium (assembly GCA_964349315.1). GTDB lineage: Bacteria > Bacteroidota > Bacteroidia > Bacteroidales > UBA932 > Bact-08. The sequence continues at coordinate 9,423 of CAYGGD010000043.1, read as the reverse complement.
AGGAAAATAGAGCTCAATAGGGTCTATAAAATGGACTCTGAGCCCTAGATTAAAGGCCATTGACCTTCCGAGTACAGCGTGGGGCACCTCTCCGTGATAGAGCATAAATTCGCCCTCTTTAATAAATTCCTTGATTTGGGTAATTTGTGCAAAACTTGTATCAACACCCTTTATGGTTGCTACCGACTCGTGGTTGCCGTATTTAACAAACACATTCTCTTCTATTATTTCACAAAATGCAGCTATCCTTGTGTCATTCCGGAATTTTTCAAGTTCGGTCGTGCCGGAAGAGAAACTTTTTCTGTTTACCGGTGAAATAAGAAGGTCTGACTCATAAACAGAGTAAGACATTTTAACAAGGTTTTCGAAGCCGTTGTAAACAGAGAGAATAATAATTAAAGCAGCTGTGCCAAGGGCAATACCTCCCGCACTAATCAATGTTATAATATTTATAACATTGTGCGATTTTTTCGCTAAAAGGTACCTTTTGGCAATAAAGAGAGTTAGTTTCAACTGCTTGGGTTTTATATGCTATTTTTTGAGAAGGTCGTCAATTTTCTGTACATAGTCAAGAGAATCGTCAACTGAAAATACAAGTTCAGGCACAATTCTTAACTGTTTAGATACTCTTTTTCCAAGCTCGCCTCTTATTCCTTTTGCCAAAGACTCTACTGTTTTAAACACCTCTTTGGAGTTGGCAGAGGGAAATATACTAATAAATACTTTTGCTACTGACAAATCGGGGCTTATTCTTACGGTTGTTACTGTAATCATAGCTCCTCCGAAAGCAGATGTTCCCTTTTCGCGGAAAATCTCTGCCAAATCCCGCTGAAGCTGTCGGGAAACCTTAAGTTGTCTTGTGCTTTGACCTTCCATACTATTTAATTATTAAGATAAAGTAATTCTTTTTGCCCTTTTGAACCAGAATGTATTTATTGTTTAGCAGATTATCGGCAGACAGAGATATATCTGCAGACTCAACTTTCTCTTTGTTAATGCTTAATCCGCCTGCTGCTATCATTTTACGGCACTCGCCCTTAGAGGAAAAAACAGAGCTGTTTACGGCCAAAAGTTCGGATAGTGGGTTTTGAAGCTCTCCGGATGTTATTTCAAACCGTGGAACTCCTTCGAAAACATTTAGAAATGTGTTTTCGTCAAGCTCTTTAAGAGTTTCAGGTGCCGACTGTCCAAAAAGAATAGAGGATGCTTTAACCGCTTTTTCGTATTCCTGCTCTCCGTGAACCATAACTGTAACCTCTTTTGCAAGAAGTTTCTGCAGCTCTCTTAGGTGGGGCTGATTTTGATGAAGAGCAACCTCTTTTTCAATTCTTTCTCTGTTGAGCATTGTAAATATTTTCAGATACTTTTCTGCATCGTCATCACTTACATTAAGCCAGAACTGGTAAAAAGCGTATGGTGTTGTGTACTTGGCATCTAACCAGATGTTTCCCTGCTCGGTTTTGCCAAACTTTCCTCCATCGGCCTTTGTAATAAGAGGACATGTAAGGGCAAAGGCCTCTGCCGACTCTTTTCTGCGAATCAGCTCGGTTCCGGTTGTAATGTTGCCCCATTGATCGCTTCCTCCCATCTGTAGCTTACATCCGTGGTTTTTGTAGAGGTATAGATAGTCGTAGCCCTGAACAAGCTGGTATGTGAATTCGGTAAACGACATTCCCTCTTTTTCGTCACCTGTAATTCTCTTTTTAACAGAGTCTTTGCTCATCATATAGTTTACTGTAATGTGCTTACCTATATCTCTGATAAAGTGAAGAAAAGTGTACTCTTTCATCCAGTCGTAGTTGTTAACCAGAATGGCTGCGTTTGATGAGTCGGAGTCGAAGTCCAGAAAGCGTGAGAGCTGCTTCTGAATTGATGTTTGATTATGTCGGAGAGTAGTCTCGTCCAGCAGGTTTCTCTCTGCCGATTTCATAGAGGGGTCTCCTATCATCCCGGTTGCGCCTCCAATAAGGGCTATGGGTTTATGTCCGCATCTTTGAAAATGCTTAAGCATCATAATGCTAACCAGATGTCCGATATGGAGTGAGTCGGCCGTAGGGTCAATTCCCACATAGGCGGCGGTTTGCTCTTTAAGTAATTGCTCTTCGGTTCCGGGCATAATATTATGGACCATGCCTCTCCATTTAAGTTCTTGTACAAAGTTGTTCATTTATGCTACGAAATTTTGAGCAAAAGTACGGTTTTTTCTTTACTTTTGCTCAATTTGAAGATGAACCAAACCTATTTTATTCTGTTGTTTAGGGGAGTCTTGTAAAAGAACTAATATGCTTGAATTTAAAAACATCGAAATCGTTGACAAGGAGTGGATAGACAGAATAATGCGATTGTCCGATTACCGAGGGTCTGAATATTGTTTTACCAATCTTTTTATCTGGGATGGTGTTTACAAAACAAAAATATCACGCTTTAAAGATTTTTTAATACTTAGAACTGGTACCGAAGGGTACAGGCAGTATCTCTATCCTCCGGGAAGGGGTGACAGAAGGGAGGTTATTGAGATAATGATGGAAGATGCCAAAAATGACGAGTCTGATTTTTCTCTTATAGGGCTTACAAGAGAGACTCGTGAAGAGCTGGATAAGTTGTTTCCTCACACATTCCGGTTTACTCCTGTCAGAGACTCTTACGACTACATTTATGAGTCTGACAAAATGATAAATTTAACCGGAAAAAAACTTCAGCCAAAGCGGAATCATCTTAATTTCTTTACCAGCAACTATAAGTGGAGTCTGGAAACTATTTCTGTAGATCTGATTCCGGAGGTTAAAGAGTTTAGCAGGGAGTGGTGTAGAAGAATGGATTGCAAAAGAACTGAGACTTTACAGTGGGAGAGTTGTGCTGTGGAAAAGTGCCTCGATAATTACGGTTCTCTCAATTTAACAGGAGGGGTTTTGTGGGCAGACGGTGAGATTGTTGCTTTCTCTGTTGGCGAAGTAATAAGTTCTGACACAGTGATTATTCATATTGAAAAAGCTTTTTCCGATGTCAGAGGGGCTTATCCTATGATTAACAGAGAGTTTGCCAAGTTGCTTGCCTCCGGCCATACATACATAAACAGAGAAGACGACATTGGAGATGAGGGGCTTAGAAAGGCAAAAGAGTCGTACTATCCGGCATTTATGTTAGAAAAATTCACTGCAAAATTATTTTAATTATATTTGCATCAATAACAAATAACTAACACAATTGGAACCTCCCAGTAGTATTTTAGACGACTATTTCTCCACGGGGATACTTTTAATCCTCTTTCTTTTGGTTTATACTCTTATTTCCGGCATAGGCTATTCTTACAACTTTTTGTTTTATGTATCTCAAAACAAACCGGAAAAGAGTAATAGGAATGTCGCACTTTTAATGTCAAAACCCGGCTTTTTTCATGGTACATACTTACAGTTTTCCATGCTGTTTAAACTGGTAATTGTTTTTATCTGCTACCGTCTTCTTAATTCGACAGTTGCCGCTGCGTTTCTCTCTATGCTCTTTATCTATTCGGCAGACGAAATAATTAAATTGGTAATCAAAGAGAGAGAGGTGAGTTTTTTCAGAAAAACAGTATGGTTTACACTTGCTATGGATATGCTGTCGACACCTTTCAATAAAATTCTCAGTCGCTTAACAACTGTTCCGGAAGAGGAAAGAGAGGAGAGAGAGCAGCAGTCGATAGAGGAGATTACCGATGATGAAGAGAGCAATAATACTATTGAATTTGAGCAGAGGCAGCTGCTGAAAAACATTATCTCTTTGTCTAATACAACTGTAAGTGATATAATGAAACCCAGGGTGGAGGTAAAGGCGGTTAATATTACAATGACTTCAGATCAGGTTCTGGAGAGAGCCATGAAGTGCGGATATTCGCGTCTTCCTGTTTATGATAACAACCTCGACAATATTAAGGGTTTTTTGTATGTAAAGGATCTTGTCGATTATGTACAAAGCCGGTCGTCGGAGTATAACTGGCAGAAACATATAAGGGAGGCCTACTTTGTTCCGGGCATTAAAAAGGTGAGCGACCTGCTCGAAGAGTTTCGCCAAAAGAAAATTCATCTGGCTCTTGTGGTTGATGAATATGGAGGAACAGACGGAATAGTCACTCTCGAAGATGTTCTCGAAGAGATTGTTGGTGAAATTTCCGACGAGTCGGATAAAATTCAGTAGATTCTTACAGATGGCACTCTTTTACACAAAACAACTAGATAATGGAGCAACAATCTGGCTTTGGGATATTTCAATATCTGATACTGCTTTGTACTCAAAAAATTCCAGAAAAAGAGAGCAGGAGGCAGTCAGGTGCCTGTTGAACACTATCTTTAAAAAAGAGGTGTTGCTTTGTCACCACGAGAATGGTTGCCCCTATCTTGAAAACTGCGATTCCAATATAAGTATATCTCACACATCCTCTTTTGCTGCGGTAATTATTCATCCCGCTTTTAGTGTTGGAGTAGATATTGAGAACCTTTCGAGAAACTTTTCGGCAGTAGAGAAAAAAGCACTCTCACCCGAAGAGATACAAAACATTAACCCGGAGAAGAAAAACCTTTCACTTGCAATTTACTGGAGTGCTAAGGAGGCTGTATTTAAAAGAGTTTCGCAATCGGAGATTGACTTTGCAAAACAAATTTTTATAGAAAAATTCGATCCCGGGCAATTTGGGAATCTGAATGCCCTTTTTACAGACAAACAAGGCAACAGGTATGAGCTTTTTCTTGGCTATGAAATAGTAAAAAACCACATTCTGGTATGGACAGCAGGGTAGCAAAGGTTACCCGATAATCTGAGATGAGTGGGCTTTTGTATTTACCTTTTCAATTATATCAGAAATTATCCCGTTTTCGTCAATCACAAATGTTTTGCGGATAATGCCGTCATACTCTTTTCCCATAAACTTTTTTCTGCCCCAGGCGTCGTATGCCTTGAGGATTTCTGCACCTGTATCTGAAATAAGAGGAAATGGAAGGTTGTGTTTCTCTATAAAGCCCTTATGCGACTTTTCACTGTCCTTGCTCACCCCGACAACAGCGTAGCCCTTTTCGATAAACCGCTGGTAGTTATCTCTTAAATCGCACGCCTCTGCTGTACATCCCGGAGTGTTATCCTTAGGATAAAAATAGAGCACCAGCTTTTTGCCCTTAAACTGTTTTAGAGTAATCAACTCTCCATCCTGATTTTTACCCGAGAAATCAGGAGCCATATCGCCAATTTTTAACATTTTTTTCCTTTTCAAACAATCTATCTACCCATTTTGTTGAAAATATCTTATTTAAGAGAAATAAGGGACAGACCCCCATTTGCATTTGCAAATGGGGGTCTGTCCCCAAATTTAGTTAGGAGTGATTATTACATCATTCCGCCCATTCCGCCCATTCCGGGTGCTCCCATAGGGGCTGGGTTGTCTTCTTTTTTCTCTGCAAGAATGCATTCGGTGGTTAGGAACATACCTGCAACCGATGCTGCGTTTTCGAGTGCTACGCGGGCTACTTTTGTAGGGTCAATAACTCCTGTTGAGTATAAGTTTTCGTATTGATCAGTTCTGGCATTGTATCCAAAGTCATCTTTGCCCTCTTTAACTTTTTGTACAACAATGCTGGCTTCTATTCCTGAGTTCTCGACAATCAGTCTGAGCGGTTCTTCTATTGCACGGGATACTATAGCGATTCCTGTGTTTTCGTCGTCGTTGTCGCCTTTAATATTCTCAAGATCTTTGATAGCTCTGATGTAAGCAACGCCTCCTCCGGGAACGATTCCCTCTTCGACTGCAGCGCGTGTTGCACTGAGAGCGTCATCTACACGGTCTTTCTTCTCTTTCATCTCCATCTCGGTGGCTGCTCCTATGTAAAGGACGGCTACTCCTCCTGCAAGCTTGGCAAGTCGTTCTTGCAGCTTTTCTCTGTCGTAGTCGCTTGTGGTTGTCTCCATCTGTTTGCGGATTTGTCCCACTCTAGCTTCTATTTTGGCTTTTTCTCCTGCTCCGTTTACAATGGTTGTGTTCTCTTTGTCAATTGTAACTTTGTCGGCAGTACCGAGCATGTCAATTGTAGCTGCGTCTAAGCGGAGACCTTTTTCTTCGGAAATAACGGTTCCACCTGTAAGGACTGCGATGTCTTCCAGCATCTCTTTTCTGCGGTCGCCAAAGCCCGGAGCTTTAACGGCTGCAATTTTAAGAGTGCCTCGCAAACGGTTTACAACAAGTGTGGCAAGGGCTTCTCCGTCGATGTCTTCGGCAATAATCAGCAGCGACATTCCTCCTTGAGCAACGGGTTCAAGAACAGGCATTAAATCCTTCATTGTAGAGATTTTTTTGTCTGTAATAAGAATTTTTGGCTGGTCAAGAACTGCTTCCATCTTTTCGGGATTGGTCATAAAGTATGGAGAGATGTATCCTCTGTCGAACTGCATTCCCTCTACAACTTTTACCTCGGTTTCGGTACCTTTTGCCTCTTCAACTGTAATAACTCCCTCTTTTTTAACCTTGCTCATTGCTTCAGCAATAAGCTTACCTATTGTTAAGTCGTTGTTGGCTGAGATTGTAGCTACCTGCTCAATTTTGGTAATGTCATCTCCAACTGATTTGCTCTGCTTTTGAAGTGATTTAACTACTGCCGCAACGGCTTTGTCAATACCCCTTTTAAGATCCATCGGGTTTGCACCGGCGGTTACATTTTTTAGACCTACATTGATAATCGATTGTGCAAGCACTGTAGCAGTTGTTGTTCCGTCACCTGCCTGATCTGCTGTTTTTGATGCAACCTCTTTTACCATTTGGGCACCCATGTTAGCAAAATTATCTTCAAGCTCAATCTCTTTGGCTACTGTAACTCCATCTTTGGTAATTTGAGGAGATCCGTATTTTTTGTCAATTACTACATTTCTTCCTTTAGGTCCAAGTGTAACCTTAACTGCATTAGCCAAAGCATCTACTCCCTCTTTCAAAAGGTTGCGTGCTTCTATGTTGAATTTTATCTCTTTAGCCATATTTTATTATTTTTAAGCTGTTTGTTAAATAAGATTAGATGATATTTTGTGCTTAGCCGATAACTGCAAGCACATCTGATTGACGCATCATAAGATAGTCTTTGCCATCTACATTGATTTCAGTACCTGAGTATTTTCCGTAAAGAACAGTGTCTCCGGCTTTGAGTTCCATCGGCTCATCTTTTTTTCCGTTGCCGGTAGCTACGATAGTACCTTGTTGCGGTTTCTCCTTAGCGGTGTCGGGGATGTACAATCCACTTGCTGTTTTTGTTTCGGGCTCTTTCGGCTCTACTAAAACTCTGTCTGCTAATGGTTTGATGTTCATAGTCAAATTATTTTAAATTATTTTTAGTTTGTATTGATTAATTCAAATTTCCTACCATTAAACACAAAATGGGTGCCAAATGGCAATACTGACATTTTGTCCTGTCTTATTTTGTTATATTTGCCTCCGAGTATGACAAACAAAGAAAATCACGAAAAGTTTATGGCAGAGGCGCTGTGTGAGGCGCAGAAAGCTGTTGTTGAAAGCGAGATACCGGTTGGTGCGGTTGTGGTTATCGACAATAAAATTGTTGCAAGAGCCCATAACTTAACTGAAACCCTTAACGACCCAACTGCTCATGCAGAGATGCTTGCGATTACTGCCGCCACTAACAGGTTTGGTGGCAAGTATCTTACAGAGGCAGTTTTGTATGTTACACTGGAGCCCTGTGCAATGTGTGCTTCAGCTTTAAACTGGGCTCAGATAAAAACATTAGTATATGGTGCTTCTGATGCTAAAAAAGGATTTTCTAATTTCTCCCCCTCACTTCTTCATCCTAAAACCACAGTTGTGTCCGGAGTTATGGGCGAAGAGTGCTCGAAAATTGTTAAGGAATTTTTCAAAAAGATAAGATAAAGATTGAGGTATGTTGGAGTTTTTTCAGAGTTATGGTTTGATAGGACTTTTTTTAAGCTCTTTTCTGGCTGCTACTATTGTACCCTTCAGTTCGGAGGTTGTTCTTACAGGGGTGCTGATTGCCGGAATATCGCCACTTGGCGCTTTTATCAGTGCAACGGCAGGTAATTGGCTCGGAGGGCTAACATCATATTATGTTGGTCACCTCGGAAGGTGGGATCTTATTGAGAAGTGGTTCGGTGTTAAAGAGGAGAGTTTGGTTAGACAAAAAGCATCAATTGAGAGATTCGGTAGTTTAATAGCATTTTTTGCATGGCTTCCCGTAATAGGGGATGTGCTTGCAATCGGACTAGGGTTTTACAGAGTCAATCTTTTCAGGAGTGCTTTATATATGTTAATTGGCAGAGCTCTTCGATTTGCGGCATGGATTTTTCTCTTTAACTTTTTTGGAGAAAAGATTTTTGACTACTCTATCTTTTAAAAATTTTGCATAAAATAAAAAAAGCAATATATTTGCAGTCCCAAAATAGGGAGCAATGACCTATGGTGTAATGGTAGCACTACAGATTTTGGTTCTGTCTGTCTAGGTTCGAATCCTGGTAGGTCAACACGATAAGGCATCTTGAAAAAGATGCCTTATCTCTTTTTCCCTCTTCTCCAGAGAGAAGTTCTCTTTAATATAGTTTACGCTGATTTTGCTCTTTTCGCTGCCAAGAGCATCTTTGACTGCTTCTGCAATAAGGCTTATGGAGTTTGTGTACCTGTCAAACTCAGGTGTTCCCTCCTTACCTGGTTTGCCGTTGAATGTAATATGTACTTTATGACCGAATGGTCCTGTAACCTCAGCCATCCCTCCCGTATCGGTTATTACGGGGGTCAGCCCGTAACTCATTGCCTCTGCAAGAGAGAGGGAGAAACTCTCGTGGCGCGAAAGCTGACAGTAAACATCGGCCCGTTTATAATAACTGATAAGCTGGTTGTGACTTACTGCCGGAATAACTGTTAAGTTATCCGCTTTTTTTATCTTCTCTTTTGAAAAGAGAGAGATATCGCATCCTACCAGATTAAATTTAGTTTCGGGAAAGAGAGTGGCAACGGAATTGTAGCGATCTATACCCTTTACATAAAATGCCTGGGACGATGAGACCAGCGCAACGCATAAAACCTCTTTTTGGGGGTTGCTTTCAAGGTTTACTTGGGGCGTTATATTTATGCCATTATAAATCAGCACCGAATTTGCCTTTGGAGCTATTTTCCTTACGGTGCGGTAAATAGTTCTCGAAACGCAAAGGTTTACTGAGGCATAGTTTATTGATGAAAGGGTCATGAAAGAGCGAATAGGTCTGGTAAAACTTCCGTAGTTGAAAATTTTGTCTTTGCATACATCGTAGCCACCTATAACTAAAAACGATTTTTTGCCGAAGATTTTAAATAAAAGAGCAGGTAAAAAGGAGTGGTAGTCGGCAAACCAGATATATACAAATTTATATTTGCGGATATTAATTAAAATATGGACCAAAAGAGCAATGAGAGAG
>CAYGGD010000042.1:0-14809 GCA_964349315.1 uncultured Muribaculaceae bacterium | reverse complement strand
ATGTTTTTTTTATCTGCAAATTTATTTGCAATATTTTTTCAAAAAAAAATGATTATATTTGTAAGGTATTGATATAGAGAGAGAAAAAATGAATAGAAAATTACGATTTTTTACCAATCTTTTGTTGATTGTGTTTCTTGGTTTTCTGACCTTGTGTTTACAAGGTCAGTCTTTTAATGCCGACATCCGATTAATTCGTGATAATCTGGGATTTCTGTCAGATCATGATAGAATGGGGCGCTACCCGGCAACAGAGCAGGATTCCATCAGTGCATACTATATAGGTAAAAAATTATTAAAGGCCGGCTTTGAGCCTTTAATTGGCAATCATCCGGTGATTCCATTTTATATTAACCTGTACAGAGAGGTTAAAGAGGGTTCTTATTTAAAGGTAAACGGAAGAGATTTAGCAAAGGAGAGAGACTATCTTATTTTGCCAAACTCTCAGACTGCGTATACTAAGGGTTTGGTTAAGATTATAAACAGTGATTCTCTGATTCGGGGTGACTACACTAAAGATTCTCTGAACTCGGTTGCTTTTATATACGGCAACACTGACTCTCTGATGTACTATACAACTCCTCTTATTGAGCTAGGTTATAAGGCGCTTCTTTTCAGCGACAGCAGCAGAACCGATTTCGGTAGAGTTATAAGTTTTAGGGCAGGTCCGATATCTTTGGTTAATATCAGTGATTCTCTTGCAAGAGAGATATCAGCATCTGAATGCACCGGAGTTGAGATAAACAGCTTTGTAGAGCCGGTAAGAGGGAGAACCTACAATGTATTGGCTGTTACTCCGGGAAGTTATGATAAGTATATTTTAGTCGGCGCTCACTACGACCATCTGGGGGTTAATGCAGATGGTGATGTTTTTTACGGGGCAGATGATAATGCTAGCGGTGTGGCGGCAGCACTGGAGACAGGCCGGCTACTTATAAAACATATTGAGACGGCCGGGCAATACGGTGTGGCAATTGCAGCTTTTGGTGCAGAAGAGAGAGGATTGCTGGGCTCCAGGTTTTTGGCGGATACTCTCAATAGTCTTGGCAAATTACCTCTACTGATGATTAATTTCGATATGGTGGGAAGAATGAATGATATGAAATTACAGGTTGGGGGTATCGGAACTTTTCAAGGAGCAGATAGTATAGTTAAACTGGCAAATAAGAGGTTTAACTACGAACTTTCGTTGCGTGAAAGTGGGTTCGGACCTTCGGACCATGCCTCTTTTTCGGCAAAAGAGGTTCCTGTTTTATATTTTACAACAGGTGTTCACAGAGAGTATCACACACCGGGAGATATATTAGATCTTATAAACTTTGAAGGGATTGCCGGAATTTCAGAAATGACCTCTTCCATAATCATGGGAATGGCAGAAAGCAAATTTGTTCCCGAATATAAACCCACAGAATCTCAGACGGCTCCTGCAAGAAGTTCTTTTAGTGTTACTCTTGGAATAATACCCGATTTTACCTACGAAAAAGGGGATGGGTTTATGATAGGACCGGTTTCTGATGGCAGACCCGCTCATAAAGCAGGTTTGAAAGAGGGAGATATTATTATAAGAATAGGAGATAAAAAGATAAATTCTATATACGACTATATGTCTGTGTTGGGTGATTACAAGAGAGGTGACAAAACTGAGGTTGAGTTTTTCCGGGAAGAGGTGAAAATAACAGTTGAGGTTGAATTTTAACATTTACTATATGAAGAATTTTATTGCCTGGACCCTTGCGGTACTAATAACTTTAACTGCTGTTGTGTATCAGAGAATGACGGGCCCGACAAATCCTAAAAGAGTTGAGTTCCGGTTGGATGAAAATGAATATAAGCTCAGATTTCCAAGGAGTCTTGAAACTACTCTTACTTTGGAAAACTATCGTTATATAGCTGATTATAACGAAGTTAAAATTAAGATATCTGCAGAAGATGCTCCTGCAATGGTTGTTTATTACAAAGTATACCCCGGAGGTGATACTCTTATCAAAACCGAAGCGGCATATGACGGAGATTACTACATATTTAACCTTCCGAGTCAGCCTCCGGCGGGGAAATTGATTTATTATCCTCTCCTCAAGTGTGAAAATGGAGAGGAGGTTTTAATAGAAAAGGAAGAGGGTTTGATTGTCCGGTTTAAATCGCCGGTTCCGGCATGGGCGCTGGTGCCTCATGTGTTATTAATGTTTATTGCTATGCTCCTTGCAAACTACACCGCTTTTGCTGCACTATTTTTCAAAAACAGGGCAGTTAGATACAGCTTATTGGTAATTATTACTATGGGTGTAGGAGGATTGATTTTTGGTCCGATTGTGCAGAATTATGCATTTGGTGCTTATTGGACCGGCTGGCCATTCGGAGGCGACTTGACAGATAATAAAACTCTTTTTGCTTTTATTGTCTGGGTTGTTGCATGGTTGATGAATAGGAAACGATCATTAAGATACCTTTTTGTTATTGCGGCCCTTGTTACTTTGTTAGTTTACTCAATTCCGCACAGTACAGCAGGGAGCGAATTTGACCATGAAAAAGGGGTGGTTGTTACCGGTAGAACTCAAAATTGAATTTTGAGTTTGTCTTCAAAATCTTATATTTGTAAAAATGATATCAGTATGGAAAGAAGAAATTTTATTAAAACGGCAATTATTGGCTCTATAGCGGGGGCTGTAAATTTAAAGGGAGGCGATCTCTTTGCTGGAAACAAAGCAAAGGTAGATTCCCCTAACGATCTTGTTGCAGTTATGGGCGGAGAGCCACGGGAAATGTATCAAAAAGCCATTCAGGCAATGGGGGGCATGTCTAAGTTTATCAAAAAAGGCAATAAAGTTGTGGTAAAGCCAAATATCGGCTGGGACAAAAGACCCGAATTTGCTGCAAACACTAACCCCGAGCTTATTGGTGCTATTGTAGAAGATTGTTTTGCTGCAGGAGCGTCTGAGGTTACTGTTTTTGACCATACATGCGATGAATGGCAGGCCTGCTACAGAAACAGTGGTATAGAGAGTGCTGCTAGAGCAGCAGGGGCTAGAGTTGCATTTGCTCACGATGAGAGGTATTTTAAAACAGTTTCATTGCCAAGGGGAGTGAGAATGAAGGAGGCGAAAATTCACGAGTCTATCTTAGATTGTGATGCCTGGATAAATGTACCTGTGCTAAAAAATCACGGTGGTGCCAGAATGACAATTGCTATGAAGAATTTAATGGGAATTGTATGGGACAGAAGATATCTGCATGCCAACGATTTACAGCAGTGTATTGCCGATTGTTCTACTTACGAAAAGATGCCGGTTTTGAATATAGTTGATGCTTATCGCATAATGACTCAAAATGGACCAAAAGGCAAGGGTCTGGAAGACGTGCAAACACCAAAAGCTCTTTTTATTTCTCAGGATATTGTTGCTGTTGATACTGCTGCCGTCAGGTTTTTTAATCAATTCAGAGAGATGTCTGTAGAGGAAGTAACTCATATAGGAATTGGTGAAAATATGAAATTGGGTACAAGAAATATAGATGGCTTAAAAGTAGAAAGAATCAGAATCTCTTAAAATTATGTACAAGCTATTAAAAAGGTTCAGGGTTATTTTTTCCCTTTTCTTCCTTGTTGCCATTACTGCTGCCTTTATCTTTTTTGTTAACAGAGAGACACCATTTTTCTCTCTGTTTCTGAAGTTTCAGTTTGTACCTTCTTTGATGGGTATCTTCACTGGGGGAGCACTCTTTTTTGTTATTATTATTCTGCTTACTTTGCTGTTTGGAAGAGTCTATTGCTCTTCTCTCTGTCCTTTGGGTACATTTCAGGATATTACAACAGGAGTTTCAAAGGTTTTTAAAAGTAAAAAAGAGAGGAGATTCAGCTATACCCCTCCCCGCAACTGGCTGAGATACTCTATACTTTCTGCTACTGTACTGTTTTTCATTGGCGGAATATCTTACCCTATTGCCCTGCTGGACCCTTACTCAAACTGGGGAAGGATTTCAAATGAACTAATAAGTCGTTCGGAGCAGCTTATTCATAACGGACTTGCACTTATTTTTCCGAATGATATCTTTTACAGGAGCTATGCTTTTTTTGCTTTGGGCTCTTTTCTTTTTGCTCTGTTGTTTACATCAGCCGTTATTATACTAAGTTCAAGAAAAGGTCGCCTCTATTGTAACACCATTTGCCCGGTAGGTTCTTTACTTGGTCTTATATCGGGAGGTTCTTTGTTTAGGCCTGTTATTGACAGTAACAGCTGTACCAATTGCAATGTATGCGTATTCAAATGTAAAGCGCAGTGTATAGATCTTTCAACAAAGAGTATCGACGCAACCAGATGTGTAGCATGCTTTAACTGTATGCAAAGTTGCAGCAACGGAGGAATAAAATATGAGTACTCATGGAGATCAAAGCGATCTTCTGATCCGGGAAAAAGGAACACTCTTATTGCTCTGGGTATTCTTGGAGGCTCTTTGATTGCCAAGGCGACAAACCTTGGGCCTGTATTCAGTTCAAAGCCAAAAGTGACCGGGATTACTCCTCCGGGAGCCGGGAGCACCGAAAGATTGAAAAAGAATTGTACTGCCTGCCACGCGTGTATCTCAGCTTGTCCCAACAATATTATTCATCCTGCCACTGCTGAGTATGGTGTTGATGGGATTCTGTTGCCGGTACTTAGCTTTAATCACCATTTTTGCAGTTTTGAGTGTAACGAGTGCACAAAGGTGTGTCCCAATGATGCACTGAAATCGCTGAGTATTGAGGAGAAACAGTTGACTCAGGTCGGCCAGGTTCAGTTTTATCTTGAGAAATGTATTGTTCATACTGATGGTACCGATTGCGGTGCATGTGACGAGCACTGTCCTACAAAGGCTATTACGATGGTTCCTTACGGCAATGAAGGGCTATACATACCAAGTGTAAATGTAAACCTCTGTATCGGATGCGGCGGATGTGAGTATATTTGTCCTGCAATACCCGATAAAGCAATGGTTATTCACGCTTTGCCGGTTCACGGGATAGCAGAAAAACCCTCTAAAGATAAGCAGGAAAAAGTTGAGGTTGATGATTTTGGATTTTAACGCTCTCTTTTATCCTTTAATAGTTCGGGCCTAAGTTTTTCTGTCCTTGTAAAAGACTGATTCTCTTGCCACTCTTTAATTGATTTGGGGTTACCGCTGAGTAAAACATCTGGAACTTTCCACCCATTGAATTCATAGGGCCTCGTGTAGACAGGCGGGGCCAGTATGTCGTCCTGAAAGGAGTCGCTGAGTGCCGAAGTTTCATCAGAAATAGCACCCGGAATCAGCCGGATTACCGAGTCACATAAAATTGCGGCAGGAATCTCTCCTCCGCTTAAAACATAATTTCCAACTGATATCTCCCGGGTAATCAAATGTTCTCTGATTCTGTGGTCTACTCCTTTATAATGACCGCAAAGTATTATAATATTTTGCATGCATGAGATAGAGTTGCAGGTACTTTGAGTAAGAAGCTCTCCATCGGGACTCATATAGATTATTTCATCATAATTCCTCTCTTTTTTAAGCTTCTCTACTATGTTGTATATAGGCTCTATCATAAGAACCATGCCGGCATCTCCTCCAAAAGGGTAGTCATCTACCTGCCGGTAATTTCCTTTGCCGTACTCTCGTATGTTGTGAATAACAATATCGGATAGCCCTCTCTCTTTAGCTCTTTTTATTATTGAGTAATTTAAAGGGCTTTCCAGAAGTTCCGGTACTACAGTAAGAATGTCTATTCTGATCATAGTGCAAATTTACATAAATCACAATGTTAGCAACACTTTTTTTGTATATTTGCAAGTTATTAAACCTTTTTTGTCTTTTTATTATGATCCAGGACACCCACAACTCTGCTCAAGAAGAGCAATTCGAGGAGAATCAAAACCTTGAAAATAAGCATGATACTACATCAGAAACTGACTCTCCCGATTTTTCGGAAATGAGCCTTAAGGAGATAGCGCTATTCTTTGAAAAGATATTGGAAAAGGGCGATCAGCAAGAGATGTACAAATATGCTGATACAATCAAAGCCGCATTTTACAAAACTCTGAAAAAAGAGAAGATTGCTTCTGGCATAACAATACCACCTGTTATCGGTGCTGATGGCCACGAAGGCGATGAGGCCAAAGAGGAGGAGGAGGTTGTATCCGTTAATCCTTTTGCTGAGATTGAAAGAGGTTTTAAAGAGCTGTACAACAGATATAAAGCAGAAAGAACGGCATTTCTTCATATAATTGAAAAACAAAAAGAGGATAATCTCGCTCTTAAGAGTTCAATTATTGACGAGTTTAAGGAGCTTCTAGAAAAACAGGAGGATATTCAGCACACTTTTCCTGCATTCAGGGAGTTGCAGAATAGGTGGAAAGCAGTTGGTCCTGTTCCTCAGGCGAACAACAAAGACCTGTGGGACACATATCAGTTTTTAGTGGAAAAATTTTATGATTTCGTAAAAATTAATAACGAACTCAGAGATCTCGATCTTAAGAAAAACCTTGAGATGAAAACTGAGCTATGTGAAAAAGCAGAAGCTTTGCTCGAAGAGCCCAATGTTGTAAATGCCTTCAGAAAGCTGCAGAAGTTTCATGAGGAGTGGAGAGAACTGGGTCCTGTACCAAAAGAGCTCAGAGAGGAGATCTGGGATAGATTCAAAGCAGCAACATCAAAAATAAACAAAAGACAACAGGATTACTTTGAAAGTCTCAAGCAGGATCATAAAAACAATCTTGAACTAAAAAGCGCTCTTTGTGAAAAAGCAGAGGCAATTTGTGAAAAGTGTGATGGAGAGGCAGATTGGAATGCATTGTCAAAAGAGATGATTTCGTTGCAAGAAGAGTGGAAACACATCGGGTTTGCATCTAAAAAAGATAATCAGAAAATATATGACCGTTTCAGGGCTGCCTGTGATAAGTTTTATAATGCAAAAAGAGAGTTCTATTCTGATTTTAAGAAAGTTATGCAAGAGAATCTTGACAAAAAGATAGAACTGTGCGAACAAGCAGAAGCAATAAAAGATAGCCAGGAGTGGAAGAAAACGACAGATCAGCTAATCTCTTTACAAAAGAGATGGAAAGAGATTGGTCCTGTGGCACGCAAGCAATCAGATGCAATATGGAAGCGATTCAGGGCTGCTTGTGACTCTTTCTTCGAGAATAAATCAAAACACTTCTCCGCTGTTGAGGAGGGTTTCGAGGAGAATCTTAAGCAAAAATTAGATCTTATTAACGAGATAAACGAGTTCAAGCTTGACAGCAGCGCTGCTGAAAACATTGCTGCTCTGAAAGATTTCCAGAGTCGCTGGAGTGAGGTAGGGTTTGTTCCAATTAAAGAAAAAGAGAGAGTTCAGTCGGCATACAGACACGCTATTGAGACTAAATTCTCAGATTATAAGAGTAGTGAGCCGGACAATAAAATGGTTCGATTCAAAAAGCATATAAAAGAGCTTAAAGATTCCGGCAGAGGTGACCGAGGGGTTAAGTTAGAGAGAGATAAACTGCTTCAAAAATTAAGAGCACTCGAACAAGATATTGCATTGTGGGAGAACAATATGGGATTCTTTACAAAATCTAAAAAGGCAGACTCCATAATTAAGGAGATGGAAAAGAAAATTTCAAATGCCAGGGAAGAGTTGCTGCAGATAGAGGAGAAGATTAAATTAATTGACAAACAATACGAGTAGGTTAATATGAACAAAAATTCCATAGTAGGTTTTGTGCTGATTGGAGTGATTCTGATTGGTTTTACTTGGTATAACAAAATATATCAGGAGCAGGAGATAATTAATGAGAGCAGAGATTCTGTTACTGCAGTTGAAGCTGCGGCTGTTGAAAGAGAGGTAGAGAGGATAGACAGGAGCAGAGAATCAGCAATTCCCGATCCGGTTGTTTACAGTGAATCTTCCGATATTTACAAAGACTCTTTGCTATCTGTGGCCAGTCAGCTAACGGAGGAGATTGCGGTGCTCGAAAACAATCTTGTAAGGATTGATTTTTCCAATATTGGGGCACAACCTAAAAGAGTGCAGATAAAAAACTTTTATACATACGACAGTCTTGATCTCTATCTTATCAAAGATAACGGAAGTAAGTTTAGTTTAAATTTCTTTACAAATCAGCAACTTTCTACCTCAAACTTTGGCTTTGATCTTTATCTGAAAACCGACAATTCTCTTGTATATCGTCTGGCATTTGATAAAGCTTCATTTATCGAGTACACTTATATTCTCCCTCCCGACAGCTACATGATGGATCTGGAGGTTCGAATGGTTGGGATGAATTCTCATATCCCACGAAATAATTCGTATCTCGATCTTGAGTGGAATGTCGATTTACCCAGACAGGAGAAGGGCTACGATAACGAAAAAAATTACTCAACTGTAGTTTATAAATTTCCTAATTCTACCTCTGTTGAAGATCTTGGCTTAAGAAAAGATGAGGCAAGTACAGATATAAGAACCAGAGTTAACTGGGTTGCATTCCAGCAACAGTTTTTCTCTGCAATAATTGTTGCGGATGAGAGTTTTACCAGCGGACTCCTCTCTTACTTAGTATATCCGGAAGAGGATCCGGACAGAAAATTAATGCACTGTACTGCAAATATGAAGATTCCTTACAGCGACTCACCTGAAATCAGCATACCTTTTCAATTTTATTACGGGCCAAACCACTACAAGACACTAAAATCCTACGATATGGGATTCGAAAAGATTGTGCCTCTTGGTGGCTGGCTGATTGGCTGGATTAATCGTTATGTTATTATTCTTGTCTTTGACTTTCTGGGGCAGTTCATAGGTAATTATGGTATTATCATTTTGATTCTCACTATCTTAATTAAATTGGTGATATCTCCGTTAACTATGAAATCTTATATGTCTTCAGCCAAAATGAGGGTATTAAAGCCTGAGGTCGATAAGATAAATGCTAAGTATCCGAAGTCTGAAGATGCAATGAAAAAACAGCAGGAGGTGATGGCTCTTTACAGTAAAACTGGTGTCAGTATGCTTGGGGGGTGCCTTCCTATGTTGTTTCAGTTTCCTATTCTCTTTGCGATGTTCCGGTTTTTCCCGGCCTCTTTTGAGTTGAGACAGGAGCAGTTTCTATGGGCAAAGGACCTTAGCGCCTACGATTCAATTTTAGATTTGCCATTTACTATTCCTCTCTATGGCGACCATGTGAGTCTGTTTGCACTGCTGATGGCATTCTCTATGTTCTTCTATTCGAGAATGAATATGGACCAAATGAACACCGGCCCTCAGATGGCAGGGATGAAGGCGATGTCCCTCTACTTTATGCCTCTTTTTTTACTGGTTCTGGGCAACAATTTCTCTAGCGGACTTAGTTATTACTATTTCCTCTCCAATATTATAACAATGGGGCAGACCTGGTTTATCAGGAAGTATTTTGTAGATGAAGAGAAGATTCTTGCTAAACTTAAAGAGAGAGCTGCAGCACCAAAAAAGAAATCGAAATTTCAGGAGCGTCTTGATGCAGCCTACAAAGCCCAGCAGCAAACGAAAAAGAAAAAATGATAAACAAAAGGGAACTTGATATAATAAGAGAAACTCTGCCACCAACAACAAAATTGGTGGCAGTTTCCAAATTTAAGTCACCCGAAACAATAATGGAGGCCTATAATCTGGGCATTAAAGACTTTGGAGAGAACAGGCCACAGGAGCTAAAAGTCAAGATGGAGTCGCTTCCCGTAGATATAAGATGGCATTTTATAGGCAATTTGCAGTCGAATAAAATAAAGATGATTATTGATAATGTCTACTTAATACACTCTGTCAGCAGTGAGAAATTACTTCGCGAAATAGATAAGGAGGCAGCAAAAAGAGGTTTGAAAATAGATTGTCTTTTACAGGTTTATATTGCCAGAGAGGAGAGCAAACAGGGTTTGACTGAGGAGGAGCTTCTGAGTATTATAGAAAACAGCAGTAATTATCCAAACGTTAGAATTAGAGGATTAATGGGAATGGCCTCATTTGTTGATGATTTTGAGATTGTGTCAGGAGAGTTTGGCTATATAAAAGGGCTGTTTAATAAGGTTAAAAATGGTTTTTCTAATGAGAATAATCACTTCGATCAACTCTCTATCGGGATGTCCGGCGACTATCAGATTGCTCTGAAATACAACCCTACGATAGTGCGTATCGGATCATCAATTTTTGGAGAGAGGCAGCAGCTTACCAAATAATTGGCTTATCTCCTCTGTCTGTAAGTATTTTATTGACCTGTGAGAAGTGTCTGCATCCGAAAAATGCACCTCTGGCAAGTGGTGACGGATGTGCTGCTACGAGAATAGTGTGTTTACCAGAATCTATCAGCTCTCTTTTCGATTGTGCAAATTTTCCCCACAGCAAAAAAATAAGGCCATCATTGTGAAGTGATAGCTTTTTAATTACTGCATCAGTAAATTCAGCCCATCCAATTTGACTGTGAGATGCTGCCTGTCCGGCTCTGACGGTAAGAATTGAATTGAGCAGGAAAACTCCCTGCTTCGCCCATCTCTCAAGATTGCCTGTTTTGGGAGGCGGGGTGCCGGTGTCGCTTTCGATTTCTTTAAAAATATTCTGAAGAGAGGGGGGTGGTGAAACTCCGTCAGGAACTGAGAAAGAGAGCCCGTGGGCCTGATTAGCTCCGTGATAGGGATCTTGCCCCAGTATTACTACTTTTACACTATTAAAAGGGGTAATATTAAAAGCATTAAATATAAGGTTACCTGGAGGATATATTTTTACCTCCATTTTTCTCTCTTCTTTAATTTTTGAGACAATGCTTGCGAAATACTCTTTATCAAACTCTTCCTGCAAAATTTGTTTCCAGGAGCTCTCAATATCAACTTCCATTACGAAAAAATAAAGTTAAATAAATCGGAGATATTATTCACATATTTAAAGGTAAGGCCTTTCACATATATCTCCTTTATCTCTTTAACATCCTTTTCATTGTCTACTGAGAGTAAGATTGTACTTATACCTGCTCTTTTAGCCGCAAGAATCTTCTCCTTTATGCCACCTACCGGTAACACTCTTCCTCTCAGGGTAATTTCTCCTGTCATGGCAATACCGCTTTTAACCCTTTTTTTTCTGAATGCCGATGCCATTGCACTTACCATTGTAATACCTGCTGAGGGACCATCTTTTGGAATTGCTCCTTCAGGAACATGGATATGGATATCTTTTTCGGAGAACTCTTTACCGGTAAGCTCCAGATATTGAGGATTTGCTTTCAGATACTGATATGCAATTGTTGCAGATTCTTTCATAACATCACCGAGATTTCCGGTTGTAGTCAGTACACCTTTTCCTTTGCTTAAGCTACACTCTATAAACAGTATCTCTCCTCCGTTTTGAGTCCAGGCAAGCCCTGTTACAACTCCCGGGGCTTCGTTTCCTTTTTGTATATCCGGCGTATATACAGGAAGACCAAGAATCTCTTTAACCTCTTTTGCTCCAAGGATAGTAGGTCTCTCCTGATCGAGCGCAATTTTTTTGGCTGTCACCCTGGCTACTTTTGCAATTTGTCTGTCAAGGCCTCTTACTCCTGATTCTCTTGTATATTCGTTTATAATTGTATCAATTCCCTGTTTATTAATTTTAAGCTGTCCGTGCTTAAGCCCGTGAGATTCCATCTGTTTGGGTATAAGGTGGTCTTTAGCAATAAAGCGTTTCTCCTCTGCAAGATAACCACTGACATAAATCATCTCCATCCTGTCCCGCAAAGCCGGATGAATGGTGCTGATATTGTTTGCAGTTGTAATAAAGAGAACATTAGACAAATCGTAATCAACATCAAGGTAATTATCGTGAAAGGTGTTGTTCTGCTCCGGGTCCAAAACTTCCAGCAAAGCTGATGCTGGGTCGCCCCTGAAGTCACTGCTCACTTTATCTATTTCGTCAAGAACAATTAACGGGTTTGATGTTCCCGATTTTTTTATAGTGTTAATTATTCTTCCGGGCATTGCTCCTATATATGTTCGTCTGTGGCCTCTTATTTCTGATTCGTCGTGAAGCCCGCCTAAAGATATTCTGCCGTATTTTCTGCCAAGGGCTTTTGCTATCGATTTGCCGAGAGATGTTTTTCCCACTCCGGGAGGGCCGTAAAGACAAAGAATAGGCGATTTAAGATCTCCTTTTAGTTTAAGTACAGCCAGATGTTCGACTATTCGGTCTTTTACAGTTTCCAGCCCGTAGTGGTCTTGATCTAGAACATTCTGGGCATTTTTTAAGTCGAGATTGTCTTCGCTATTCTCGTTCCAAGGGAGCTCTACCAAAAAACGTACATATGAGAGTTGTATGTTAAAGTCCGGAGAGTTAGGGTTTGTTCTTTCGAGTCTTTGCATCTCTTTCTCAAATATTTCTGAGATGTTTTCAGACCATATTTTTTTTAGGGCAAGTTGTCTGAGCTCTGTAAACTCCTGAAAATTATTATTAAGACCCAACTCTTCCTGGATAGTTTTAAGCTGGCTGTTCAGGTAGTATTCCCTTTGCTGCTGGTCGATTTCTACACGCACTTTCTGCTGAATGTCATCTTTTAATTTAAGGAGGTCAATTTGTTTGTTAAGGATCTCAAGCAATTTCAGCGCTCTATTTTTTAATTTATTCTCTTTTAGAAGAGATATTTTTTCTGAAATATTGTCAAGTTCCATACTGGATGATATGAAGTTGACAAGGAAGCTGTAGCCTTCGATGTTTCTTATAGCAAATGCTGCCTCCTGAGGAAGGTGAGGGGAGAGCTTAATTATTTGAAGAGCAAGATCTTTTATAGAGCTTGCAATTGCTTCCAGCTCTTTAGTGCTTCGTGTGCTTTTATCCTCTTCAAGATACTTTACTGCTGCAATTATATATGGGGTGTTCTTGATGATTTCTACAATCTTGAACCTTCTCATACCTTGAAGAATAATTGTTATTCCTCCATCGGGCATCTCAATAATCTTGATAATTTTTGCAAGGGTTCCTATGTCGTAGAGATCTTTGGGTCCGGGATCTTCAATTTTGGCATCTTTCTGAGTAACAGCACCAAGTATCTTATTCCCTTTGTAAACCTCCCTCACCAGTTTTACCGACTTCTCCCTTCCGACGGTTATCGGAATAATTGTTTCAGGAAAAAGTACAGCATTCCTAAGTGCTATTATCGGCAGTGTTTCCGGCAGTTCTGATTCGATAAGATCGTTCTCTCCCTCCATGCTCATTACTGGAATTATGTTTACATCGTCTGCTACTGTGTGTTGAAAAAAAATATCTGAAAATTTCATAAAATGTCCTCTGATTAGTGTCAATTTGTCATAAATAACAATAGTAAAATTGTCTTAACTGTGGTTATTAACTAATGTCAATCTTTATGCCAAACTAACGAAGTGGACTTTTAACAGAGAAGAAAGGACCGTGATCTCCCAGCTGATTGAAAGAGTAGTCTAGAGATAGCGTTATATCGTAGTATGTAACCATATCTATTCCTACTCCTGAACTGAATAGCAATCTGTTTGACAGGTTGTTGTTAGCAGAAGGATAACTGTGACTCACATATCCTATGTCGCCAAAAAGTTTTGCATACAGAGCAATATGGATCCGGTTAAACTTAGGCAAAAATGGTAAAAATTTAAGGTAGTAAACAGTTTGCGGAAGAAAATTATATCTGAGGGTTGGCGACATTGTAATGTAATTCTGTCCGTCAGCAACATAAAATTCGTATCCTCTCATCAGGATGTCATTGTAGCCGATTGCCCTGTCGAAAATGTACCCTTTTACATTTTTAGAGGAGATGCCCCATTGTGATCGCAAGGCATAACTTATTCTGTTTGATATTGTGTTATAGTAGTGAAGATCGCCCCGAATCTGACCGTAGTGTATTTTTTGAGAGAGTGCCGAATACCCTTTTATTGCAAGATTGATATAGTAACCATCAATCGGATATTGTATATAGTCTCTTTTATCCAGAACAAAGTTGTATTCTGCAGATAATGAACTTCTAAAGAGTTTTTCGTTTCCCCAGTAATCTGGATTGACAAAAAGTAGCTCAGGGTCTATTTTTGAGTAATCGTATGTGAGCTCTAAAATATGTTTAAGCCTTATGGTTTGCCTGAAAGTGTATAAAAGCGAGGATGAATATTTGCTTACCAGAAAGAGAGAATCTGATTTTAACATATATGGCGTGTTGTTATCGGAAGAGACATTCTCAGTTCTTGAGTATTGTCTGATAAACCCGACATTCAAAAGGTGTCGCCCTCTTTTGTCCAGTAAAATATTTGAGTATGAGAAACGAAAACCCCTGTTAAACCCGAATATTACCTGTGCAGAAAGGTTTTGATTTTTACCCCCGATATTAAAAATGCTTACCCCGGTTTCTGCTGTTATTTTGCCCCATTCGGTATTTTTAATCCAGTTACTTAAGTTTCTGTCTTCCAAAGTTAAACTTACAATAGGCCAAAAATACCATCTCTCTTCTAAACTAATGATAATGGTGATACTCATATACTTTGGGGTATTCTCAGTAAAGCTGCTTATATACGATACATGAACAAAATTGAACAGTGAAGTGTTTCTTAAGTTGTTGGCGCCCTCTTGGAGCGTTCTTTCGAGGTGTAGAGCAGCTATAATATCGCCTCTTTTGAATGGAAGTTCCCGGATAATAGTTGCCTCTTCTGTTTTGATGTTTCCAATAATGGTTATGTCGGAAATAAAAAGATACTCCTGGGAGAGGAGCTTATACGAGTGTAAAAAAGAAAAAAATGGTATTAATATTATTAGTGCTGTCTTTTTCATACTCAAATATCGGTTTTTCTTTGTTAATATATCTTATTTTGCTGTATAAGA
>CAYGGD010000041.1:7619-15536 GCA_964349315.1 uncultured Muribaculaceae bacterium | reverse complement strand
GCGTATGGGCAAAGGAGGTACTGTTCAGAAGGATTTCAAATCAAATATTGGCTGGGTTAATTCTGGGCTTTGTTTCTATTCTTCTAATGGTCACGACCTGGGAGCTCACTCCGGGATTGGTCTTTGACACCAGAACAGTGTTGTTTGTTAATGCTGGTCTTTTCTTCGGTCCAATTGCAACGCTTTTTGCTGTTTTAGTAGGTGTTGCATACAGGTTTTCTATGGGCGGCGCCGGGGTTTATATGGGAATAGCAACTATTGTATTCGCTGCGGCCACCGGTTTAGTTTGGAAGTACTTCCGCCCTAACTGGCGAAAAAAAAATTATATTGCTGATCTTGTAATTGTAAGCATAACTGCTCATGTTTTAATGCTTGTTTCTACTGTGTTCATCATTGGAGATCAAAGCCGCATTTTAACACTTCAAAGAATGTCTCTTCCAGTGCTAACTATATATCCTTTTTTTACTGTTTTAGTGGGTAGACTACTAATTAACAGGATGGAAAATCACAGGATGCGCCAAGAAGTGGCAGTTAGTGAGGCGCGCTATGAATCATTCATAAACAAGAATAGCGACATGATTTTTATGAAAGATCACAAAAGGAGGTATCTAGTTGTTAATGAAATGTTTTGTAAAGAACTAAATCGGCATAGAAGTGAACTTCTGGGATTAAACGATGAACATATTTTTGATGCTGATACAGCCCGTTTACATTTCGATTCAGACATGAATGTACTTAAGAACAGAGAGATCATTACATTTGAGCATTCCTTTAACAATAAAATAACCGAAACAGTCAAATTTCCAATAAACCTCACTAATAACAAAATAGGAATAGGGGCTATTGTACGCGATGTTACGATGAAGCACAAAAAAAGAGAGATGCAGGAGGTTCTTCTATACCTTTCAAGAATTTCTCTTCTCGATCACGATCTTAAGACATTTATGGAAAAGATTCATTTCCACATGAAAAAAATGATTAAGGCCGATAATTTTTATATTGCCCTGTATCATAAAAAAGAAAACAAATACAGTTTTCCATACTATGTCGATGAATATGAAACAATTGACGGCAATGAAATGGAGTCGCTTGATAACTCGCTTACAGACTACATAAGAATCATAGGAAAGGGGATGCTTATTACCCACTCTGTAGAAGAGGAAATTAACAAAACTTATCCTCTTAAGGGCTATGGAGAGTACTCTCCGGTCTGGATGGGAGCCCCCCTAATGGACTCTACTCTTAAAGAGGTTATTGGGGTTGCCGCTGTGCAGGATTATAAAGATGAAAAGGCCTTTAACGAAGATGATTTAATGTTGTTCGAAATTTTCGCAAATACAATAGGCATATATATCGAAAAACTCACATATGTTAACAAGCTGAAAGAGGCAAAGGAGCAAGCTGAGAGAAGTGACCGTCTGAAAACTGCTTTTCTAGCTAACATGAGTCACGAGATCAGAACTCCGCTTAACGGAATAATTGGCTTTTCCGATATTCTATTGAGTGAGATTACTGATAAAGATCTTAATCAATATTTATCAATTATAAACACAAGTGCCCACAGACTTCTCTTTGCCATAAACGATGTTATGGACATAGCTAAAATTGAATCGGGGCAACTTAATGTTATCAAAGAGAACTTCGATCTTGTGTCGCTAATGAACGAAATTTTTGTGTTTTTTCAGAAACAGACTCTATCCATAGATTTTCGAATTTCTCTCCCGGAAAAAAATTACAGGGATATTTACACCGACAAAATTAAGCTTCAACAAGTATTGATCAACCTCATCAATAATGCTATTAAATTCACGCCAAGTGGTTTTGTAGAATTCGGATTTAAAGAAGAGCCTGAATCTGTCTTGATTTTTGTAAAAGACTCAGGTATAGGTATTTCTAAAGAAAATCTGACCAAAATATTTGAAAGATTCACTCAGGTAGAAGATCTCAATAGTCGAATTCCGGGAGGGACTGGACTTGGCCTCGCGATTGTAAAAGAATTTACAAGACTGCTCGAAGGAGAAATTTGGGTAGAGTCTGAGCTTGGGCAGGGAACTCAATTCTTCCTAAGGTTAAGAGAAGACGAGCCCCGGAATTAAATTTTGTGGCAAATTTTTTGTAACTTTAATCTTGAATGTAATCACATTCATTGTTCCGTTTATTTTTAGTCTTTAATTATTCATCTACGATAACTTATTAATTATGAAATTTAAAAAAATTGAACAGGAAATTTTAAATAAGCAAATCAACGCAGAACTCTGGAGCGCTTATTTATATCTGTCAATGTCTGCGTTTTTGGCAGAAAAAGGACTCAACGGTTTTGCCAACTGGATGAGAGTTCAGTATCAGGAAGAGGTCTCTCATGCTCTTAAGATTTTCGACTATATTATTAGCCGTGGCGGAGAAGTTAAATTAGAGCCAATAGCTGCCGTTGATACCGAATGGAAAGGAATCAAAGAGATCTTCGACAGTACTTATGAGCACGAGTGCAAAGTTACTGAAATGATATACAACTGTTACGAAGTTGCTCTCAAAGAGAGAGATCATGCAACAGCAAATATGCTTCAGTGGTTTATCGATGAACAAGCAGAGGAAGAGGAGAATGCATTGGGTCTTGTAGACCAGATTAAGCTAGTCGGAGACAACGGTGCCGCTCTTTATATGCTAGATAAAGAATTGGCTGGCAGAACTTTTGTTGACGAAACCAAAGTTGTCTAACAACAATCAGCTTAACTTAGTTAATCAGCAAAATACAGAAAGGCAGAGATTTTCTCTGCCTTTCCTCTTTAAAATGCAGCGTTTTAGCCTCTTTATGCATCTATTAAGTGATCCCTGCCAAATAAACCATTATACCACAAACAATGAAAATCGATTTTATTAAAGTATCAGGTAGGATATTTACATCTCTACTGAAATTTATGGGGTTTACGGCATGTGACAACGGCACCGCATACGAGTACATAACACCATTTGCAAGCTACACTATTAAAGGCAGAGTTACTGACAGTAACGGAAATCCCATACCAGGTATTAGAGTTTCAGTACAAAAAACAGGGCTTCCCGTAAGCAGGTACTTAAATGCTTCCGAGCTCTGCACATCAAGCATAGGAGAGTTCTCTCAAACATACAAAAACGAATTTCCAAGAGACATCAACTTTAAACTCACATTTACCGATGTCGACGGGCCTCTCAACGGAGAATTCAAACCTAAACAGCACATCATAACTATCCTGGCCGAAGAGTTAAAAGGAGGAAAAGGATGGTTTGCAGGCAAAGTGCTTAAAGAAATTGAAATTAAGCTAGATCACCTACTATCTTAGCATCGTTCCACATAGTATGGGGATTATCCCCAGAACACATCAAAAGGGATTTATCATCCCTTTTTTTATTTCCAAAATCGCCGGAAACTGAGTAAACATGTAAATGGGGGTCAGTTCTCCATTTTCTCATCCCCGCAAACCCAGTAAATACGTAAATGGGGGACAGTTCTCCATTTCCAATCACCGCTATCCCAATGTTTACGTAAATGGGGGACAGACCCCAAATGATTTTTGTATATTTGATAAAAAAAATGCGGGGAATAGAGTTAATACGAAAAACGATGGAATTGGAGGAGTGCGGGAGGGTACCGTGGGTGCCGTTTGTAGGTGTTCATGGAGCTTATATCATTGGAGAAAATTCCGAACAATTTCTAAAGTCGAAAGATATGATAATAAGGGGTGTAAGCGAGGCAATAGCAGCATACAACCCCGACGGGATTCCGGTAGTATTCGACTTACAACTTGAGGCAGAGGCAATGGGGTGCAGGGTTATCTGGGCAGAGCAAAATCCTCCTTCTGTAATCGGACACCCTCTTTCCGAGGGAAAGGAATTGAAAGATCTGAAAGTTCCAGAGCTCGCTGACGGAAGGGTTGGAATTGTGATGGAGGCTGCCTCGGAGTTGCGGCGGAGATTTCCTGAAATAGCCTTGTACGGATTGGTAACTGGACCTTTTACATTGGGGCTTCATCTCCTTGGTACAGATATATTTATGAGTATGTTTCTGGACGAAAAATCAGTTCATGAATTAATGAAATTTTGTACCAAGGTTGCTAAAAGAATGACAGATTTTTACTGCGATGCAGGTTGCGATGTAATTGCTTTGGTAGATCCAATGGTAAGTCAGATTGATACAGAGCAGTTTGTACAATTTGTAGCCCCATATTCGACAAAGATCTTTGAATATATTAAGGAGAAAGGTTGCCTCTCTTCATTTTTTGTGTGCGGCGATGCCCAGCACAATATTTCGGCAATGTGTAACTGCAAACCTGACAATATATCTGTTGACGAAAATATATCCCTTGAATTTGTTAAAGAAACATCTCTTAGCAAGAGAGTTAGCTTTGGGGGGAACCTTAAACTTACAACTACTTTATTGCTTGGAGAGGTGATAGATTGCGAGAAAGATGCTGTGGAATGCATGAATATTGGCGGAAGCAAAGGGTTTATACTCTCTCCGGGTTGTGATTTGCCTTATAAAACAAAGGCTGAGAATTTAAAGGCGATTGCTGACATTATCTGCGATCCATACAGACAGGAGATTATTAACACAATTCTTGCTGGGGAAAAACAGACTCTTCAGGACTCCAACGAAGAAAATCACTCTTCCGGAGACAATTCTTTGGTTTTCGCCGGGGCCGGGGATAAAAGTATTTTAAGAATTGATGTAATCACTCTAGATTCCTCTTCATGCGCACCATGCCAATATATGATGGATGCTGTTCTCAGGGCAGCCGGGAATTTCACAGCAAAAGTAGAGGTGAAAGAGCACAAAATAAAAAATCGCGAAGGCTTGGAGATGATGAAGTCACTCTCAGTGACAAAAATACCAACGATATGCATCGATGGCCGGCCGGTTTTCTCTTCGAAAATTCCTCCGGTAGAGAAAATACGACAGAAAATTGAAGAGGCATTGAACAGAGACAAATGACAGAGATAATTTTAATAACGGGTTTTTTAGGGAGTGGCAAAACCACCCTTTTAAAGCGGATACTTGAAGAGTACTCAGCGCATTATAAGATTGCGGTTATTCAGAACGAGTACTCCGACGCCTCTCCGGACTCAACTGAACTCAGCCTTACAAAGCTACGGTTTCAGCTTGTAGAGCTTAACAAAGGATCTATTTTTTGCATATGCCTCTACGCCGATTTCACTTTTCAACTGGAACGACTGGTATCGGAAAACAAACCCGAATTTATCTTTATAGAGGCTTCGGGCATTGCAGACCCGATTGCAGTAGCAGCCCTCTTTAACAACAATCCAAATTTCTTTCTCTCCACAATTATTACAGTTGTCGACCCCTTCCTCTTTTCAAAAATGTCCGGATATGTCAAAAGTGTTAATAATCAAATTAGAGTAGCCGATTTGGTTATTATAAACAAAACCGATAAATACCCCTATACCCTTCTGGAAACAACGACAAAAAAAATTGCTGAAATTAATCCTACTTCAGAAATAATCTCTACAAGCTTCTGCCATATCACAGATCTTTTAACATCCCTCTCAAAAATTTCTAAAAAGTATCTCGAAAACAGACAAAGGGATGTTTACGAAACCTCGCCTCATCAAAAAGATTCCTCAATTTTCTCTCATGTTTTTAAAACAACAAAAAAGGTAGAAAAACAACATTTGACCAACATCAGCAATTCTATTCCCGATTATATCTTAAGGATGAAAGGCTTTGCCGTGTGTTCTGACAATACGACTTACAATATTCAGTACGTTTTTGGCGACGAACGCGCCGTTTTACATAAATGCCCCGACCTCACAGCAACCGAAATAGTTGCTGTAGCAACTCAAGACCCCACCGAATTTCTCAACAAATACGTAAATGGGGGTCAGTTCTCCATTGTCCAATCACCGGAAACCGAGTAAATACGTAAATGGGGGTCAGACCCCAAATGAAAAAACAACATTTGTTAAGATTGTTTGTTAACTTTAGTGAGCAAACTATATTTTTTACATTATGGGCGAATACATTAATAATTCTTCTAAGAGAAAAGAACTTCTCAAGCATATGATTTTGGAGCTTCATCAGGGTGAAGCGCCTGACCAGGTAAGGGGTCGTTTAAAAGAACTTCTTAAGTCTATTCCTTATAACGAGGTTGTTGAGGTAGAACAGCAGCTGATATCTGAGGGGCTGCCGGAAGAGGAGGTTCTCAAGTTTTGCGATATACACAGTGCTGTTTTGGAAGGCACAATTGAGTCGCAGGAGATAGATGTTCCTGAGGCTCATCCTGTTGATACTCTCAAAAAAGAGAACAGAGAAGTAGAAAAGTTTACTCAAATGGTAAAAGCAACTTTCGACTCCATACCTCAGATTAGCCAAGAGAATGAAAAAGAGGAGATTGCTAAAATAATCCTTAAGTTAAAAGGCCACTTTAATGCCCTCTACGACCTTGACAAACACTATAAACGCAAAGAGTACCTGCTGTTTCCTTTTTTAGAGCAAAATGAAATTACTGGTCCTCCAAAAGTTATGTGGGGTAAGCACGACGAAATCAGAGAACAGATAAAAGCCTCTATCGAAGCCCTTGAGCCAGGGAAAATAACATCAAAAGAGGAGTTAATGTCTGTGATAATTCTTTTGCTCGGGCCCGCCATAGATGCCATTGACAGTATGATAATGAAAGAAGAGGAGATATTAATCCCGATGTGCATGGAAAAATTCTCTGAAGAGAACTGGTACCAGATTTACCTCGAAACCCCTGTTTATGGCTATTGCCTATACGATTCACTGGCAGAGTGGACTCCCTCTAAAGAGGTAGCAGAGAAAATGCAGAGCGACGAAACCACAGGGAGCACCGACATCTCTTCGGGCCACTCATATATGAAAGGAGAGCCAATAAGACTCTCTTCCGGAAGTTTCGATTTTAAAGAGCTTGAAGCCCTGTTTGTTACCATTCCTATCGACATAACATACGTTGATGCTAACGATAAGGTTAAGTTCTTCTCACACAGTCCAAACAGGGTTTTTGAACGAAACCGGTCAATTATCGGGCGCGATGTACGGCTTTGTCACCCTCCAGGAAGCGTAAATATTGTTGAACAAATTCTTGAAGACTTTAAGAGCGGAAAAGAGAATAAAGCCAAATTCTGGTTATCAAACTTTATGGGCAGATTCGTTTATATAGAGTACACTGCTCTTAGAGGCAAAAACAATGAATACCTGGGAGTTATAGAGGTAACTCAAGATATTACCGAATTCAGAAAACTAGAAGGAGATCAGCGACTTCTCTCCTACTCACAAAAATAGAAATTGTATTTAATGAAAAATATCTCTTTTCAAACAAAAATATCTGAGCTTCTTGAAGAGTATCCCCTGTTGGAGGATACTCTTCTTGAGCTCTCCCCCACCTTTGCCAAACTAAAAAATCCCTTTTTGCGAAAAACAATTGCCAAGGTAACCTCAGTGCGTCAAGCAGCAGAAATAGCCGGTCTGAACCCTGAAGAGGTAGTGACTATGCTCCGGAAACAAGCTGGAATAGCGGATATGACAGCTGAACCAGAAAATGATGACAACTCTACTAATCTACAAAAATTTGCAAATGCACCGGACTGGTTTAGCAACAGCAACATTGTTGCAACTTACGACGCATCCAAAACACTGGAATCGGGAGATGTACCTATGGCTTATATTATTCAGGAAACAAAAATACTGCTCCCTAAGCAAGTTTTTGAATTTACAACCCCTTTTGTTCCTGCACCCATACTCGATATACTACTGAATAAAGGGTTTATTGTATGGTGCCGTAAATCAGAAACCAGCCCAATATATCATAATTTTGTTACCCCACTGTAATTTGGGGTCAGATCTCAAATGTCAAATCGTCGGAAACTGAGCAAATAGGTAAATGGGGGTCAGACCCCAAAAAATGATTA
>CAYGGD010000041.1:0-7519 GCA_964349315.1 uncultured Muribaculaceae bacterium | reverse complement strand
AGACCCCAAAAAATGATTATATTTACTTAAATTTCTGTCTATGAAAAAAATTGCGATTATCGGCGGGGGGATATCGGGATTATCGGCTGCATGCTATTTGGCTAAAGAGGGGCACAGCGTAACTGTTTACGAAAAAAACAAGACTATTGGGGGAAGAGCAAGAGTGCTAGAGAAAGATGGGTTTGTATTTGACATAGGGCCCACTTTTTACTGGATGCCCGATATTTTTGAAAAGTTCTTTAACGATTTCAATAAAAAGGCAAGTGATTTCTACAACCTTGTACGGCTTAATCCAGGTTACGAAATTTACTATTCGCCCAACAATTCAATCAAAATTTCTAAATACTTAGAGGAAATTTATGAAGCTTTTGAAAAGAGAGAGCCGGGCAGCAGTAAATTTCTGAAAAAACTTCTTAAACAGGCCGAATACAATTACAGGGTAGCTATAGATAAAGTTATGGAGAGGCCTGGTAAAAGCCCGCTTGAGCTTGTAATGCCCGAAACTGTTGCTAATGTTACAGAATTTATGCGCTCGATAAGTGCTTCTGTAAGAGCCAATATTAAAAATGAAGAGCTTAGGCAAGTCCTGGAATTTCCGGTTCTATTTTTAGGAGCCAAACCATCGAGCACCCCTTTGTTTTACAGTTTTATGAATTATGCCGATATGGTTTTGGGCACCTGGTACATAATGGGCGGGTTCTATAAACTGATAGAGGCGATGGAGAGCATTGCTGTTGAGTACGGAGCAAAAATTGTTACCGAGGCACATGTCGATAAGATAAAGGTGGAGGAACATAACTCAAAAGCTACCGGCATAGTGTACACCGACACAAAAACCGGAGAGACCAAAGAAGAGAAGGTCGATTTTGTAATTGCTTCGGCAGATTACCACTTTGCAGAGACACTTTTAGATAAAAAACACAGAAACTATAGCGAAGAGTACTGGCAAAAGAGGGTTTTTGCTCCTTCTGCGCTCCTTTTTTATGTAGGATTCGATAGTAAACTCAAGAATATATCTCACCACACACTTTTTTTTGACTCTGATTTCACTTACCACGCCAAAACAATATACGACAAACCCGACTGGCCAGAAAAACCACTCTTTTACGGTAGTTTCCCTAGCATAACCGACCCTACCTCCGCCCCTGAAGGCAAAGAGTGTGGCATTTTTCTTATTCCTATTGCCTCCGGATTAAAAGAAGACGATAGTTTAAGGCAGAGTTATTTTACCCAAATAGTTAACCGAATGGAAAACCTTACCGGGCAAAAGATTTACGAAAAGATACTCTTTGTGGAGTCGTTCTCGGTTAACGATTTTGTTACCGACTACCACGCATACAAAGGAAATGCATACGGGCTTTCAAATATCCTCACCCAGACTGCCTTTTTAAAGCCAAAAATGGAGAACAAACATGTTGGCAACCTTTTGTACGCAGGACAACTGACAATACCGGGTCCCGGAGTTCCACCTGCTATTATTTCCGGAAAAGTTGCTTCGGGCATCGCAAATAATAAACTTAATAATGGATAAGCTCTACAGATATCTATCGCTTGAAACCAGCAAATTAACAACTAAGCTGTACAGCACCTCGTTTTCGGCAGGGCTGATGCTTATGGACAGGGAGAGCAGAACTGCAATTTACTCTGTTTACGGATTTCTACGTCAGGCAGATGAGATTGTAGACACCTTTCATGAGTTTAATAAAGAGGCGCTTATGAAAGAGTTTGAAGAGGAGTACTACAGGTGTGTATGCAGAGGCATTAGCTTAAATCTTATTATCAACTCTTTTGTCCTCACTGTCAAGCGGTACGGAATACCCGAAGAGCTTGTGGCCGCTTTTCTCAAAAGCATGAAAAGTGACCTTGGAAACCACCAGTTTAGCGATTCCGGAATAAAGGAGTATATATACGGATCGGCAGATGTGGTTGGACTGATGTGCCTGAAAATCATGACCCGCAACAGACCGGGAGAGTACGAACGGCTCAAGGAGAGCGCGATGAGACTCTCATCCGCTTTTCAGAAAATTAACTTTTTAAGAGATATAAAAAACGACACCGAGAATCTTTCCAGAAACTATTTTCCTGTATTAAACGAGAGAGAATTTAACGACGAAACCAAAAAGATTATTCTCGACGATATCTGCAACGACTTTAAAGCCGCCCTTGCGGGGATAAAAGAACTCCCTAAAGAGTGCCGCGCAGGTATTTATCTGGCATACCGATACTACCTACAACTGACAAAAAAAATTAAAGATACTCCTGCATCGCTTTTACTCAATAAGAGAATAAGAGTATCTGATTTTAAAAAGTTTAACCTTTTTGTTACAACATGGCTCCGCTCAAAAATGGGCAAAAGATTTATACAATAATGAAAATTGCAGTTATAGGATCGGGAGTCGGAGGACTTGCTGTTGCGGCAAAAATGTCAGCAAAAGGTTTCCATGTTACTGTTTTTGAAAAAAACGGCACTCCCGGCGGAAAGATATCTGAGATTAAGGATAAAGGATACCGCTTCGATACCGGGCCCTCTCTCTTTACCCTCCCTCACCTGGTGAATGAGATTACCGATATCCCCTGCCATACTTTAGAAAACAGCTGCCGCTACTTTTACGACGATGGCACCGTTCTAAACTTTTACCAGCAAAGAGAGAGATTAAAAGAGGAGATAGAAAGTAACAGCAGAGAAGATTTCAGTAACATCGAAAAGAGGCTTAACAACTCTAAAGAGGTGTATGACCTTACTGCCGATCTCTTTCTTTTCAACCCCTTTGGAAAGCTCTCGAACTTTGTAAAGCCCGAAAACCGGAAAATTGCATTCAAACTGCACAAGCTTGGCTTTTTCCGTACCATGCACGCAGCTAACCGGGCACTATTCAAAGACAAACGAATAGTGCAACTATTCGACCGTTACGCTACCTACAACGGCTCTTCGCCCTATCGTGCCCCCGCCACTCTCAATATGATATCTCATTTAGAACATAACATAGGAGCTTTTTTTCCGAAAAAAGGGATTTACTCAATTGTAACTTCGCTTTACAACAAGTGTCTGGAAAATGGAGCTGAGTTTCTCTTTAACACCCATGTATCAAAAATAGTAATCGACAAAAAAGAGAAGAGAGCTACAGGGCTTATTGCCAACGGAAAAGAGTACTTGTTTGATATTGTAGTTAGTAATTCCGACGCCAAGTACCTGGCCGAAAATATGATGCCCAGCAATATCAAACACCCCTACCTGAACCGTTTAAAAAAAACAGAACCATCGTCAAGCGCTCTTATTTTTTACTGGGGAGTTAAAGGAGAGTTTCCTCAACTGGATATTCATAATATCTTGTTTTCTAAAGAGTATAAAAAAGAGTTTATACATCTGTTTTACAAAATGGACCTATATCATGATCCTACTGTTTACATATTTATAAGTAAAAAAATTGTCCCATCCGATGCCCCCGATAAATGCGAAAACTGGTTTGTAATGGTTAATGCACCCGCAAATATCGGACAAAACTGGCATGAAATTATACAAAGAACACGCTCTCAAATAATTAAAAAGATTAACTCTGCGCTTCAGGGGGTTGATATCGAGCAGCTTATTAAAACAGAACATATTGCATCGCCTGTAACAATTGAGAAGAATACCCTTTCCAGCAGAGGATCACTATACGGCACCTCATCAAACTCCCCCTTTGCCGCTTTTTTACGACACCCCAACTCAATTGATAAAATCAAAAACCTCTATTTTGTAGGAGGGAGTGTTCACCCGGGTGGAGGAATCCCTCTTTGCATTGCCGGCGCAGGCATAGTAGAACGAGAAATTTGCAACGAGTATAACCCTTTGTAATAGCATGAATACAATTAAGAGCAAATTCGAAATCCAAATAAGAAGAGTTTTAAAAGTTTTTAATCAGGAAGAGCTTCCAAAAACATATGCCATATTTTACAGTGTGGGATTTCTTCTCTTTGCAGCCCCTTTTACTCCTTTAACAAGGCCTCTCTTTGTCGCCATCACCCCCCTTTCGCTGCTGTTTGTATTTGGCATTCTGCTATTTCACCATAAAGAGTGGAACCTGAAGTTTGCCGCCTTTGCACTTTTTGTAATGGCAGCATCTTTTGCAATTGAAGTTGTAGGAGTTACACACGGATATCTGTTTGGAGAGTACAATTACCTTACTGCTCTTGGACCGAAAATTTACGACACCCCTCTTATTATAGCCGTTAACTGGCTGATGCTGGTTTATTGTAGTGCCGGGGTTATGGATTTTGCCGTTAAAAAGACCGGCAGATTAATTGACACCCCCCTAAAGATTACAGGAGCAGCACTGCTAATGGTAGGTTATGATGTTATTGCAGAGCTTGTTGCACCCTCAATGCAAATGTGGGAATTTTCCTCCGGCTACCCTCCTGTAGAGAATTTTATCACCTGGTTTGTTATGGCTCTCTTTTTCCATATAATTTTAAACGCCCTTAAAATTAAAACAGCAGCCAAACTCGCTTTTGCTCTGTTTATGAGCCAACTCTTTTTCTTTATTTTCATATATATATATCTTTTGGTGTTTCCATAAAAACTGCAGATGATAACCGCTAAACATAAAAAGCTTTGGGAGCTCTTTTTTGTTGCCTACTCCCGTTTTTACCTTAAAAAACTCTTTTACGATGTAAGGTATGTAAGCGACATTGCACAGCCCCCTTTGAATGCTGTATTGTTGATTGCCAACCACTTTTCTTTTTGGGACGGCTTTATTCAGATGCATTTATCGAGAAAGCTTTTTAAAAAAAAAGTATTTATTATGATGCTCAAAGAGCAACTACTTACCCGAAAATTTTTACGATACGGAGGATGTTTTTCTATTGATAAAGGGAGTCGGTCCGTAGTAGAGTCGATAAACTACAGCAGGCAACTTCTGTACAACCCCGAAAATATGCTGCTGATATTCCCCCAAGGGAAGCTGGAGTCGCTTTACACCTCACGTTTTACCTTTGAAAGCGGGCTAAAACGTATTATGACAGTTTCGGCAGAGATTGATATCTATCTAAATATAAATCTTATAAACTACTACTCAAACAAAAAGCCAACCCTTACTGCCTATTTAAAAAAAGTTACCGACCCCTCACCAGAAACAATAGAAGAACAGTTTAACCAATTTGCTCAGGAGTGCCGCCAGCTCGAAGAGAGCCCAAAACCAAAAGGAGAAAAACTCTGATGAACATCCTAGAAATTATCGGCTACATTTTACTTTTTTTTCTCACTTTACGCCTTTTAGTCTCTGTTATTAACTATTTGGCGAAAATGGGGGACAGACCCCAAATTCCTGCGGAATTTGGGGTCTGTCCCCGGTGGTCGCTGCTGGTACCGGCGCGGGACGAGGTGAAAAATATCGGGGTACTTCTATCGGGTGTGGCAGAGTTTGAAAGCGATTGCGGGCTTGTAGAGGTGATTGTGTACGACGATGGCTCTACAGATGGCACTGCTAATGTTGTAAAGAGTTATATGGGCCAGATTCCCGGACTGAGATTGATTGAGGGTGGAAAAGAGGCACTGCCAAAGGGTTGGCTTGGTAAAACCCACGCATGCCACAGATTGGGAGTGGAGGCTAAGGGGGAGTATCTCCTTTTTGTCGATGCCGATGTACAACTTGGCAAAGAGGTTGCCGGAAAATATATTCTTTATGCACATAATGCCCGGCTGGCACTGCTCTCGCTTTTCCCCAAACAGCTACTATCAGGCTTTCAGGCAAAAATAACCACCCCGCTAATGAATTGGATACTGCTTTCGCTGCTTCCCCTGCCACTTGTAAGACACAGCGGCTGGAGCTCTTTTTCGGCAGCAAACGGGCAGTTTATGCTGTTTAGTGCCCACGAGTATAAAAAGATGCTTCCTCACAAAAAATATGGTATGAGCCGCGCTGAGGATATAGAGATATGCCGCTACTACAAAAATGCGAGATTAAAAGTTGCCACTTTAACAGCAGACAAAACTGTTCGGTGTACAATGTACAAGAGTGCAAATGAGGCAATAAACGGCTTTTCGAAAAATATCTTTTTCTTTTTCGGAAACTCAGTAATAGTAACTATTCTGTTTGCCGTAATTACCACAATAACCCCTTTTTGGCTCTTCATATTTAACAGTACTGCCGCCGGATTAGTATCAATCGCCGCTATATTAACTGTCAGAATATTGATTTCTAAAGCAAGCTATATGAACACGGCTGAGAATGTGCTTCTACTTCCGGTTCAGCATTATATGTTTCTGAAAATAGTAGTGAGGGCCGTTAAAAATCGCTATAAAAAAGAGTTAATCTGGAAAGGAAGAAATATCTACCTCTTATGATTATAATAATGCTTAGGACACAGCGAGCAAGACTAAGGGCAATTGCTTCTTCTTCTTTTAATCTCTTTTTTAATTAGTTGCAGCTCTCTACTGCTTTGACCCGCTATAGAGCTGTTTTCCTGTGCTCTCCGCATAAGATAGGGCAATACCTTCCTAACCGGGGCATAGGGCACATACTTACAAACATTGTATCCCTCTGAAGCCAAAACAAAAGAGATATTATCACTCATACCATAAAGCTGACTGAAATAGATTCTTTTGTCGTTTCGTTTAAGCCCCTTTTGATCGATAAGATTTGCCAGCAAATAATTACTCTCATAGTTATGAGTGCCACTGAAGAGTTCGAATGAATCTATGTTGTCCATCACATAAACTAACCCGTTATTGTAGCAATTGTCTGTTGCCTCTTTGTCTCGATTTATAGGATCGGGATATCCGTTTAGGGCTGCAAGTTCTCTCTCTTGCTGCATATATGCTCCTCTTACAAACTTAATTCCTAAAATGTAACCCGCCTTCCTTGCTTTTCTATGTAGATTTTGCAGATAATCAAGCCTGTCGTGACGATACATCTGTAGTGTATGAAAGAGAACAGCACGGTTACTATTATACACCTCCATCGCCTGCTCGGTTATTCTATCAATAACATCCTGAGTGGCATAGTGCTCGGCATCAATCATTATCCTTACCTCTCTTTCAAAAGCCCTTTGGCAAAGAGCCATAAACCTCTCCTCGAATAGCTGAACCGACAAAACTTCTATCGGAGTAAGGGTATCGGGATTCTGAGCGTACTTGTGAAGTACAGATGATACAATTAGCGAAGAGGGCTTAAAAACGGTGTAAGGGATGT
Organism: uncultured Muribaculaceae bacterium; assembly: GCA_964349315.1. GTDB lineage: Bacteria > Bacteroidota > Bacteroidia > Bacteroidales > UBA932 > Bact-08. The sequence continues at coordinate 350 of CAYGGD010000041.1, read as the reverse complement.
AGCTTTTACCTGCAGCAAAGTCTATAGATTTTAAAATTTCTCTGAATGTGTCATCTGCCTGAATGTCGTCGATACCACCTTCGGCAGAATAGTCGAGAACAGAGTGAACATTAAAGGTGCGTAAATGGTCAATAACACGCTCGCAATCGTTAAGATGTTCTCCCCCCACAAACTGCCTGTAAAAAGTAGGTTTTGCTACCAGCCATATAGGGAGTCCTGTTTTTAGAGTCAGATTGGCCAATATTGTCAGAGAATTTACCAGCCAGGGCCGGTTAATTGCACTAAAAAGTATATAAGCATTTTTTAAATCGGAATTACTCTTGTATGAGAAGGCAAGTTTGGTGTTATTA
>CAYGGD010000040.1:0-15818 GCA_964349315.1 uncultured Muribaculaceae bacterium | reverse complement strand
TTTTTTTTTCATAAATTTTAGTTTCTTTTTTTATAAAAATAGTAACTAATGTTATAAATGGAACTAATATGAAAGTCTATCCCACTCAAAACATTCGCAATGTAGTATTGCTGGGTAACACGAAGTCCGGCAAAACCACACTTGCGGAAACTATGTTGTTTGAAGGAAAAGTTATTGACCGGAGAGGAACGGTTGAGGCGAAAACAACAGTAAGTGATAACTCCGAAATTGAGCAAATTTACCAAAGATCAATTTATCCGGCACTTCTCTATACAGAGTTTATTGATAATAAGCTGAATATAGTGGATACCGCCGGTTCTGACGATTTTGTGGGTGGAGTTATCTCGGCATTCAAGGTGTGTGATTCCGGTGTTTTGGTTGTGAACTCACAGCATGGAGTGGAAGTTGGGACAGAGATTCTTTCCCGTTATGCGGAAAAGCATTGTAAGCCATTGATTTTAGCAGTAAACCAGTTAGATCACGAAAAGGCAAACTGGGATGTTACCATAGATTCCTTGAGGCAGACATTCGGTAAAAAAGTTGTCATAGTTCAGTTTCCGGTTGAAACAGGCGTCGGCTTCGACTCTTTTGTCGATGTACTGAAAATGAAAATGTACCGCTTTAAAGACGATACCGGAACCCGTGAAGAGCTTGATATCCCGGATGCTTTGAAAGATCAGGCAGAAGAGTATCATCAAGAACTAGCCGAAATGGCAGCAGAAAACGATGAGAATCTTATGGAGATTTTCTTTGACAAAGGTGTTCTTACTGAGGATGAAATTAGAAAAGGATTGTCAATAGGTCTTACTCAGTGTGAGATTATGCCTCTTTTCTGCCTTTCAGCAAAGAAAAACATAGGGGTTAAGCGTTTAATGGAGTTTATTATTAATGTAGCACCTTCCCCAGATAAGTCGGTTCAAAAATTAAAAGATGGTGAAGTTGTTCCTTGCGAAGCTTCGGGACAAACATCACTTTTTATATACAAAATGGCTGTAGAACAGCACTTGGGCGAGGTTTCATATTTCAGGGTAATGTCTGGTAAACTTTCCGAGGGGATGGATCTGATTAACCACGAAAACGGCTCAAAAGAAAGAATTTCAGCGATTTATGCAGCTGCCGGCAAAAAAAGAGAAAAGCTTACAGAGATTGTAGCCGGTGATATTGGTTGTACAGTTAAGCTAAAATCGGCTAAGACAAACCAAACTCTCAATGGTGGTTCAAAAGAGTGGGCATTTGAGCCGATAATATTCCCTCCATCAAAATTCAGAACAGCAATCAAGGCAAAGCAGGAAAAAGACGAGGAGAAGCTGGGCGAAATTCTAAACAGAGCCCATGCAGAAGACCCTACAATTAAAGTGGAGTATTCAAAAGAGCTTAAACAAACAATTATCAGCGGACAGGGTGAGCACCATATTAATATTCTTAAGTGGCATCTTACCAACACCCACAAATTAGAGGTAGACCTTATCAACCCAAAAATTCCATACAGAGAAACCATCACAAAAGTAGCCGTTGCAGACTACAGACACAAAAAACAGTCGGGTGGTGCAGGTCAGTTCGGAGAGGTTCACCTTTTGATAGAGCCGGTTGTAGAGGGGGTTCCTGCAAACAACAGATTTAAAATAGAGGGGAAAGAGCTTGTACTTAATATTAAGGCAAAAGAGGAATATCCTATGGATTGGGGCGGAAAGCTAGAATACTACAACTGTATTGTAGGAGGCTCTATCGACGCCAGATTTATGCCTGCAATTCTGAAAGGTGTAATGGAAAAGATGGAGGAGGGTCCCCTTACGGGTTCTTATGCCAGAGACATCAGAGTATTTGTTTATGACGGAAAGATGCACCCGGTAGACTCAAATGAAATATCATTTAAACTTGCCGGAAGAAACGCATTTAAAGAGGCCTTTAAAAAGGCAGGTCCAAAAATTATGGAACCTATTTACAGTGTTGAGGTGTTGGTGCCAAGCGACTGTATGGGGGATGTAATGAGTGATCTTCAGAACAGAAGGGCAATGATAGAGGGGATGAGCAGCGAGAAAGGATTCGAAGTGCTTAAGGCAAAAGTTCCACTGGCAGAATTAAACAAGTATTCAACAACTCTAAGTTCACTAACATCCGGCCGGGCAACCTTTACTATGACTTTCGCCGATTATCAGCAAGTTCCCGCTGATGTTCAGGATAAGCTTCTTAAAGAGTACGAAGCCAGCGAGAAGGACGAGTAAGCCAATGATAAGGGCAACGAATATTAAAAAAACGTACGGGAATCTTAATGTCCTAAAAGGGATTGATTTTGAGGCAAAAGATTCTGAAGTACTAAGTATTGTTGGAGCAAGCGGGGCAGGAAAGTCCACCTTGCTCCAAATTCTTGGTACGCTATCTTTTCCCGACAGCGGAGAAGTTTTTATAGACAATACAGATGTTTTTGCCCTTAAAACAAATGCCTTGGCTGAATTCCGCAACAAAAGAATAGGTTTTGTATTTCAGTTTCATCATCTGCTTCCTGAGTTTACTGCTATTGAGAATGTTGCCATTCCGGCACTTATTGCAAAAAACAGCATAAGCTCGTCAAAAGAGAAGGCGCGTGAATTCCTTACAGATCTTGGCCTTGCAGACCGCTTGCACCATAAACCCTCTGAGCTTAGCGGAGGTGAGCAGCAGCGGGTTGCAATAGCTAGAGCACTAATTAACAGGCCAACGGTGCTTTTTGCCGATGAGCCGTCAGGAAATCTCGACACCACCACCAAGATGGAAATTCACAACCTGTTTTTCGATTTAAGGAAGCGTTATGGAATTACAATTATTATTGTTACCCACGACAGAGATCTTGCAGCAATGAGTGATAGAACACTCGAGATGAAAGATGGGGAATTTTTACTTTAAAAAATTTATTGTAAGGCAAACAGATTCTGCTATGAAGGTCAACACCGACGGAGTGTTACTTTCGGCGTGGGTGAGCTTGCCCGAGATTATTTCAGATAGCACCTCCCCGTTTTATCTGCTTGATATTGGCACCGGTACCGGAGTAATTGCTCTGGTAATGGCTCAGAGATTATCCGAAGAACAAAAGAGGCCCTTTAAAATAACAGCTTTGGATATTGATTTAAAGTCGGCAGCCGAAGCATCATTTAATTTTTCTCAATCGATTTGGAAAGATAATATGGACAGCCTAAACATCTCATTGCAGAATTTTAGTCCTAAAACGCAATTTTCTCTAATTTTGTCCAATCCCCCCTTTTTTACAGACTCTCTGAAAGCCCCTTCGGAAAGGAGAAGTATAGCAAGAGATAACTACAAACTTCCTGCAGATGCAATTATGGAGTTTTCATCGCAGCATCTTTTACCTAAAGGAGTTTTGGGGTTGATATTGCCCGTTAGCGGAAGTACAGCAGTAATTAAAGAGGGAGAGAAACGGGGTCTTTTCTTGAGAAGGAGATGTTATGTAAAAACAGTAGCCTCAAAAGAGCCGAAAAGAGTACTACTAGAGTTTTGTAAGGACGGAAAAGAGAAACTGTACGAGGAGGTTTTGATTATGCAGCAGAGCGGAGGCGATACATACTCAAAGGAGTACAGAAATATAGTAGAAAGATTTTACATAAAAAACCTCAAATGAGTTATTTGGTTTCCGGTGGTTTTGTCCCGCTCCGGAGCTGCTGAATCATTTTAATCCTGAAGTTTTCTTCGGCTCGATACATTCTTGCAACTTTTTCAACAGACAAAATTCTTAAAAAGCGGTTTAGATACAGCTTGTGAATCTCACCCTCAAGGGTGCTGTTGTTGATATAGTTATCTATGAGCTTCTTGAGTTCGGCTTCGGAAATATTCTCTTCACTGTTAAGAATTCTGCCCATAGCGCGTAAGTTGTGCTGAGCACTTCTTTGAAGTGTCTCTCTCTCTTTCCAGTATTGGTTGTAAAGAGGCCAGAACTCTTCTGCCTCCTTTGGGGTAAGCTGAATTTCTGAAGTGAAAAATGCGATTTTTGCACTTTGGATCTGTTCGTACCTTTGATTTCTCTGCTGCCTTGTTGTCTGGCTATCGGCAAATAGCTGTGTTGCAAAAATGCAGATAAGCAAAATAGAAATTAATTTTTTCATGATAATTATTGCTTTTCTCTTAATCTAATGATGAGAGTGTAATAAGGTCGATGTTTTCGCTAATGTAATTTAAGAGCTCTTCGTCACTTATATGGTTGTCAACAACATACAAAGAGTCTTGCTCATAATCAAAAAAATCTATAAAAGAGGTCCTTAAAAAGCCCTCTTCTATGTATTGAGAGGTTGTTTCTCCGTTAACAGTGAAAACATCCTGCTCTTTATGTAAGCCGGAAAAAACTGAAATTATTCCGTATCCTATAAAGAATATAATGGCAAATGCGGAAACCAAACCTAACTGCGGCCTTGCTATAGTCCACAGTGAAGTGCGCTGCTTCTCCCTGCCGGAGATTCTGTTACTTACAGAGTCTCTGAGCTCAAGAAAATAGCCCTCCGGAACCTTGAACGGGTTCTCTTTCAAGTGGGGATCTTCTATGTTAAATTTTGTTTCCATATCAGTTTGACTATTAAAAAGCGAAAAGGATTAAACGGACTCTTTCAGATACTCCTGAATTTTTTGAAATGCATGGTGATAAGAGGCTTTTAAAGCGCCTACAGAGGTGCCCAAAACTTCGGAAATCTCTTCATATTTCATTTGGTCGTAGTATCGCATATTAAAAACAGCTCTTTGTTTGTCCGGCAACTTCATTATTGCTTTTCTGAATATTCTTTGCGATTCATCGCCGTCGAAGTATGGGTCTGCCTCAATCTTGTTCTCTACCTGCCCGGAATAGTCACTTAAGGAGAGGAAAGCTCTCATCTTTGATTTTTTCAAAAATGTGAGAGTTTCGTTGGTAGCTATTCTGTACAACCATGTGTAAAGACGCGACTCTTCCCTGAATTGCGGAAGAGCGCCCCAGGCCTTTACCAGGGTGTTTTGCAGTATATCGTTGGTGTCGTCGTGCGATGCCGTTAGTTTTCGTATATGCCAGTAGAGCCGCTCACTGTATTTTTGTACGATAAGATTAAAGGCATAATTTGCTTTCTCCTCCTCTCGGAACATCATTAAGAGATCCTTATCGTCCATTACAGAATTGTATTACTTTTTTTTCAATACTCTTTTAACGGCTTCTTCGATATCGGTTGAAGTTAGTTGATATTTTTCCATTAATTGTGCCGGAGTACCGCTTTGTCCGAAAATGTCGTCAACAGCAACAAACTCTACAGGGGTAGGAAGCTCTTTAGCTAAAACTCCAGCTATCAGCTCGCCCATTCCGCCTGCTATCAGGTGCTCTTCTGCTGTTACAACTGCCCTTGTTTTTGCTGCCGATTCTATGACAGCTTTTTGGTCGAGAGGTTTAATCGTGTGAATATTTATTACCTCTACTGACACCCCTTGAGATTTGAGTGACTCAGCAGCAGTTATCGCTTCCCAAACAAGGTGTCCTGTTGCAAAAATAGTAACGTCTGTTCCTGCATAAAGCTTGAGAGCTTTTCCAATTTCGAAAGGTGCATCAGGATTGGTGAAGTTAGGCACCGACGGACGTCCGAATCTTAAATAGACAGGCCCTTTATGATTGGCAATTGCAATTGTAGCTGCCTTTGTCTGGTTAAAGTCGCAGGGGTTAATAACTGTAAAGCCGGGGAGCATTCTCGTAAGCCCGATATCTTCCATAATTTGGTGAGTGGCTCCATCTTCGCCCAGAGTAATCCCTGCATGAGAGGCGCAAATTTTCACATTGGTTTCGGAGTAGGCAACCACCTGACGAAGCTGATCGTACACCCTCCCTGTTGCGAAATCGGCGAAAGTGCCCACAAAAGGGATTTTTCCGCTTAGAGCTATTCCTGCAGCCGTTCCTATCATGTTTGCCTCTGCTATACCGCACTGAATAAACCTTTCCGGAAATTCTCCGGCAAAAGCATCCATTTTAAGCGAACCTGTAAGGTCGGCACAAAGGGCTATTATATCGTCTCTCTTTTGGCCCAACTCCAGAAGACCGGCGCCAAAACCCGATCGGGTATCTTTATTTCCTGAATTTATATATTTATCTTTCATTGCTGGCTTTTTATAAAATAGTGATTAAAAATCTCCCAGAGTCTCTTTAAGCTGGCTGAGAGCTACCTCTGTCTGTTTGGCGTCAGGTGCTTTTCCGTGCCACTCGTGAGTTCCCTCCATAAAGTCTACCCCTTTGCCCATTACTGTTTTCATAAGAAGCATTTTTGGTCTGCCGTCTCCTGCCATACTCTTGGCTTTACGGAGGGCATTAGAAATTGAGGTTATGTTGTGGCCGTCTACTATCTCGCAACTCCAGCCGAAAGCGCTCCACTTTGCCTGAAGATCACCAAGGTCCATTATCTTTTTAACTGGACCGTCTATCTGCTGGCCGTTCCAGTCGGTCATTGCTATCAGCCGGTCGAGTTTGTGGTGTGCAGCAAACATCGAGGCCTCCCATATCTGGCCCTCTTCGCTCTCTCCGTCGCCGATTAGTGCAAAAACAAAATTATCCTCTTTGTTAAGTCTTTTGGTTATGGCTGCTCCGCATGCTACCGAAAGCCCCTGACCAAGTGATCCCGATGCAATGTGAATTCCCGGTAACCCTTTGTCTACAGATGGATGCCCCTGTAGGCGTGATCCGATAACACGGAAAGAGGCAAGCTCCTGAACGGGGAAATATCCGCATCGTGCCATTATACTGTAGTAGACAGGTGAAAGATGACCTGCAGATAAAAAGAACATATCGCTGCCTGAGCCGTCTCTTCTCCACTTTTCGGGAGAGTGGTTCATCTCCTGAAAAAAGAGTGTTGTCAAAAAATCGGTACTGCTGAGTGACCCCCCCGGATGACCCGATTTGGCCATGCTAACCATCCTGATAATATCTCTTCTTACCTGAGAGGCAGTCTCCTGTAAATTTACTGTTTGAGCCATTATATTTGTGTGATTTATTACTAATTGTACAAAGATAGCATCAAACTTATAATTTTGGAATTATTTTTATCTTTGCACCCTGGACTAAACCCCCATACTTGTATAATGAAGCATTTTAGGAATTTTTGCATAATTGCCCATATAGATCACGGAAAGAGTACGCTTGCCGACAGACTGTTAGAGGTTACGCATACTGTTACCGATCGCGATATGGATAATCAGGTCTTAGACTCGATGGACCTGGAAAAGGAGAAGGGCATTACTATTAAAAGCCATGCAATTCAAATGGACTACGAGTATCAGGGAGAAAAATACACTCTTAACCTGATTGATACCCCCGGACACGTCGATTTCTCTTACGAGGTTTCCCGTGCAATTGCCTCTTGTGAGGGAGCACTGCTTGTTGTAGATGCCACTCAGGGAATACAGGCGCAGACAATCTCAAATTTATATCTGGCAATAGGGCACGATCTGGAGATAATTCCTGTGCTCAACAAAATAGATATGGACTCTGCGATGATTGACACTGTTAAAGATCAGATAATTGAGTTAATAGGGTGTGACGAAGAGGATATTCTGCTGGCAAGTGCAAAAACCGGAGTTGGTGTGCCGGAGATTCTTGAGGCCATAGTTAAAAAAGTGCCGCCCCCCAAAGGGAGTGAGGAGGAGCCGCTTCAGGCGCTTATTTTCGATTCGGTATTTAATTCATACAGAGGTATTATTGCCTATTTTAAAGTGGAGAACGGTATTATACGCAAAGGCGATAAGGTTAAGTTCTTTAACACCGGAAAGGAGTATGAAGCAGACGAAGTAGGTAAACTTAAACTAAAAATGGTGCCTACCGGAGAGGTCAGAACCGGTGATGTTGGCTACATTATTTCGGGAATAAAAACAGCAAGTGAAGTTAAGGTGGGAGATACCATCACTCACCGTGAGCGGCCTTGTAAATCGTCTATAGCAGGTTTCGAAGAGGTTAAGCCGATGGTTTTTGCCGGGCTATATCCTGTAGAGGCGGACGAATACGAAGACCTCAGAGCTTCTCTTGAAAAACTACAGCTTAACGATGCCTCACTGGTGTTTGAGCCGGAGTCGTCACTTGCCCTTGGGTTCGGTTTCAGATGCGGATTCCTCGGATTGCTTCATATGGAGATAGTGCAGGAGCGGCTCTACCGAGAGTTCGATATGGATGTAATTACAACAGTTCCCAATGTATCTTACAAAGTATATACTACTAAAGACGAGATTCTGGAGGTACACAATCCATCAGGACTTCCTGCGGTAACAGTTATCGATTATATTGAGGAGCCTTACATCAGAGCTCAGATTATTTCCAAAGCAGAGTATTTTGGAGTAATAATGAAACTGTGTATGGATAAGAGGGGCACTCTTTTAAGTCAGAATTTTCTTACCAGCGAGAGGGTAGAGCTCAATTACGAGATGCCTTTGGCGGAGATTGTTTTTGATTTTTACGACAAACTTAAATCGGTGTCGAGAGGTTACGCCTCTTTTGACTACCATGTAACCGGATACAAAGAGGCAAGTTTGGTTAAGCTGGATATTCTTTTAAACGGTGAGCAGGTAGATGCATTGTCGAGCCTTATTCATAAGGACCATGCTTATGACTTTGGCCGCCGTATGTGCGAAAAGTTAAAGGAGCTGATACCGCGTCAACAGTTTGACATAGCCATTCAGGCAGCAATTGGTGCAAAAATCATTGCCCGTGAAACAGTTAAGGCAGTCCGCAAAGATGTTACTGCTAAGTGTTATGGGGGTGATATTTCCCGTAAGAGAAAACTTCTTGATAAGCAGAAGAAAGGAAAGAAACGTATGCGTCAGGTTGGAAATGTAGAGGTGCCGCAGAGTGCGTTTATGGCGGTGCTCAAGCTGGACTAAAACTGCAGGTTTTAAGGTTTTTCTTTACGGTTTTTCGCGTTATTATTTTTTCAATAAGTATTTCGCCATCTTTCTCGAGGTGCATTTCTCAGTCAACTCTCCGATTACCTGAGTTGCATATTGTTTTGATAGCCCGATTTCTGATGCCACTGCAATAGTGTCTGAAAGAGCAGGTTCTCCTTTACCGTTTATGGTAGTAGTATGGTAGCCGTTAAACCCGCTACTTGGTAAAAGGTCATAGGCAGGCGAAAGTTTCCATGCTCCATCAAACCATTGGAAGGAGAAGTTTTTAGCATGGTCGTCTCTATTTGAAATAAGGACATTAAACACCATCAAACGAAACATTTCTGCCACCTGCTCCATATCTTTGGTTAGATTGAGTGTTAGTTTTAGCAATATAGAGTAATCAAGGCTCGGAATCCGATAATTAGCATGAAGCAATCCCGCCGCACTAGTGGTATGAATCTTCCCTTGATGAGCCCTGTCGAATCTTTCAACTCCGAAATAGCGACCATTAAACAGGCGAGTTTCCTCCATTCGTATTCCACACTCTTTGGCAAGTATCGAGTAATTGTACTCTATTTCTCCCACATTGACAGGATCACTTGTTCCCTTAAATTTCAATAACCACTCCCGGCCGTCTATTTTGGCAAATACCTTTGGCCGTGCTCCACCTGACGAGCCTCCATATTTGTAAAGCAATTCAACCGACCCTGCACTTTCCTTGCTTTCAAGTATCTTTTCAGCCTCTTTTGCCAAACTATCAAAATCAAGGAGCTCATTATCAGTGATAATACTTTTGTCAGGACGGTATTCCAATGCCCCACGTCCTGTAGAACCTATAAGCGACAGTCGCTCTAAAATATTCAGCTTGTATGGGTCTATTCCTTTTTCTTGCAAATAGCGATTGAGCAAAAGATTGCCCCAGCCATCAGGTAAGCTATCCTCGAACACGCCAAAGTTCCCTCCAAACGGATCTCGTCCGGACATTATCAATCCCGGCTTCAATGGCAGATAGAATGGAGATATTGAGAATCCGCTCTGTATCCAATCTATGTCATATTCAAAACCGCATAAACCTTCGGGAGTGAGAGCTATTCGCCCTACAGGCCTATCAGATATAAAAACCTCTATAATTGAAATGTTACTCATTTTTACTCCCTCGTTTTCTTTGCTTTGGGTGCTCTGCTTTTAGTATATCATCTATGCTTTGGTAGGTTTTTCTACTGAAAAGGGTTTCGAATTCATCCGTCATATCCAATGCAAAAGATAGCATTACTAGTGAACGCAGTGATATCTCTCCGGATGACTCAAAGCGTCTATATGAAGAGAACGAAACTCCTGATTTTGTCGCAAGCATCTTTTGTGTCCATCCTTTTTCTAATCGTCTCTTTTTAACATTACTGGCAATAACCGACATTAATGAATCAGGGGTTTTTCCTATAAGTGATAATATATTGTCATTTATATTAGTATACATGCGCTTAATGCTATTATATGAGCATTTATAAAGTTAAGCAAAATTTGTCAATTATCAAGTAAAAGTGAATATATATGTCTGCAGGTTTTTCCGGGCTGTACACCTGCAAAGCGCTATGAGCATAAAAAAAGTGACCGGAATTGTCCGGTCACCTTTTAAAATATGTGCTTAATAAGCTTATCGCTTATATGCTCAGAACCACTATTGTCTGAATTTAGCAAATTCAATATCAAGTTCTGAACGAGCTTTAAGAGTCTCACTCTTGTAAACCTCTTCGAGGTGTTTAGCAACTTCGCTCATGTTTCCTTTACGGGCAGCGATAACAGCTCTCATGTAAGCAGCGTGAGGGCACTGATGCGTAATTGCAGCAGAAGCTTTGTCAAGCTGATTTGTAAGAATGTATGCAAGACCTTCGTTGTTGTTACCTGAACCTGCAAGCTTGTTAACTGCATCGTTGTACTTACCGTTAAGGATATCAAGAATAGCAGTGTTGTATTTTGCCTCTTTCAAAGATGATTTTGCAAAAAGATCACCTGCAGCTTTATAATCCTTCTCGCGAAGAGCTACTACGCCTGCGTTGTTGGTGTAGTAAGGGCAGTTTTTGTTACCAACTTTTGATAGAGCAACTTTTGCATCTGCAAGTTTATTGCTTCTGAGATTAACGGCTGCAAGATTAACAAAACCGCGATCGTCCTTAAATTTATCACCGGCCTTTTTGTAAAGCATAGCTTTTGTGTCGGCATCTTCAACCAGGGTAGCAGTATAAAGAAGGGCCTCAACATCCATGATTTCAACATTTGTACCTGCAAGTGCTACAAGCTCTTGGTCTGTGTAGTTAGTGTAATCTACATTGGCAACCATGCGAGCTCTTCTGAGTTCAGGAAGAACTTTGTCTGCAAGAGTTTTGAAAACCATAGACATGTTTCTGATCTCTCTTTCTCTGACTACAGGGTCGCTGTACATAGATAGAACGCGAAGGATAAGCTCTTTGTCCTGAATGTTAGAAGCAGCAACCAATTCTTGGAAACCTTCCCAGTCTTCTGCGATAGTTTCTACATTAACAGGTGCCGAATAAGGAACATTTCTTGTTACTCTGTCGAAAGCAGTTTTGGCGGTTTCACCTCTTTTGTCAGAAAGGTTTGTGTTGAAATTTGTTGGTCCGTCAGGTGAAGCATAAGCAATAATGTCTGTACGCTTAACCTCTCTGCGTTCGTCTTTTTCTATAGCAGCAAGGAAGTCCTGAAACTCTTTAATCTCAGCTTTTGTAAGTTCTCTTGGGCGAACAACAGAGCTGTTGATTGTGTAAAGAATTTGAGTCTCTTTCTTTTCGCGGATAATTTTTTGATAGTCATTTGGTGCAATTGCAACTTCGCCGTTGGTGTGAACAAGTTTGTAAGTGATATTTGCTCCGTCTGCCAGTTTGTAAGGTGCAGGGAAGTCATATTTTTTAAGTTTGTTCCAAACGGCAACTCTAAGTTCGAGATGTGACTTCTCCATTCCAGGTTTGTAGTCGAACTTAACAGTGTTACTGGCATTTCCGCCGGTAGCAAAGATGGTCTGGAAGTTATCGGTAACTTTTTCTCCCTGAAGTTTGAATGCAGGAGCTGCAACTTCGCCGCCTTGATATACAAGAACAGGAATAACTTCAAGAATTGCTCTTGGGTGGAAATACTTCTCAGGGAAACTCATTGTGTAGGTGGCAACAATTTCATCGGCAACCACCTCAAGGATTTGGGGATTACACTCAACACTTACTAGCTGAGCATTTTTCGCCATTTTTGAAGGGTTGCTGCATGAGGCCATTGAAACCCCGAGAAGAGCAACCGCTAAAACTTTTAACAGATTTTTTTTCATTCTAAGTATATTTAGTTGTTTAATCATTTTTACCTGAAGGCCTATTTGTGCAAATATATAAAAAAAAGTTTATAAAACCAGCTATATTATGCCTTTGCGCCTTAAAAGAGAAATATCTTCAGGGGTGTCTACCGGATGTGTTTCGAACAGGGTCTCTTCGGCAATAATTTTTAATCCGTTTTGGAGCCATCGCAATTGCTCAAGTTTCTCAGCCTCCTCTAAATACGTGGGCTCCATTAGCGCTATCTCCTCCAATGCGTTACGCTTAAAGCCGTATAGCCCAACATGTTTGTAATAGGTGGTTTTAGAGAGCCATATATCCGGATCGGTGTCTCTGACAAAGGGAATCGGAGAACGGGTGAAATAGAGGGCTTCTTTCTTATTGCTAAGCACCACTTTAGGGATGTTACTATTAAAAACATCCTCTATTTTATCAATTCTTTTTACAAGAGTTGCTATGTCGGTAGAGTTGTTATCAAAGCAGGTGATTAGCTCTTTTAATTGATCGGACTCTATAAAAGGTTCATCACCCTGAATATTTATAACATACTTGCAATGTTCTCCCCTAAGTTTCTCAATTTTGTGCATGGCTTCGTGTGCCCGGCTGGTTCCATTGAGGTGATTAGAAGATGTCATCACAACTCTTCCTCCGAAAGAGGAGACAGTGTCGAATATTCTACTGTCGTCCGTTGCAACATACACATCTTCAAAAACAGAGGATGCCCTTAGGTACACCCTTTGTATCATTGTCATACCAGAAATAATTGCCAAAGGTTTTCCGGGAAACCGGACCGAAGCATAGCGCGATGGGATAATTGCCAGATATTTCATTTTAGCTGCTATTATTTTTCAAAGGTATAAATTTTATCTATTTTTGTATGTTATGGATTTGAGATCAATTAAACAGAGATTTGATATTATTGGTGACAATCCCGGACTGGACAGGGCTTTGGAAATTGCTGTTCAGGTTGCCGGGACAGATTTATCTGTGTTAATTACAGGAGAGAGTGGTGTAGGAAAAGAGGTAATTCCTCAGATTATACATATAAACAGCCCGCGAAAGCACAAACAGTATATTGCGGTTAATTGCGGAGCAATTCCCGAGGGAACAATAGATTCCGAACTTTTTGGTCACGAAAAGGGCTCCTTTACAGGTGCTTTTGAAACCAGAAAGGGCTATTTCGAAGTGGCCGACGGCGGAACCCTTTTTCTGGATGAGGTTGCTGAGCTTCCTCTCTCAACACAAGTAAGGTTGCTCCGCGTTATTCAGTCGGGAGAGTTTATAAAAGTGGGCTCTTCCAAGGTGCAAAAGACAGATGTAAGGGTAATTGCGGCAACAAATGTCAATTTGACTAAAGCCATCGGAAGCGGTAAGTTCCGCGAAGATCTTTACTATCGCCTCAATACGGTTCCTGTTTCAATACCCCCTTTAAGAGAGCGTAAAGGAGATATACACCTTTTATTTAAGAAATTTGCCCTCGATTTTGCCGATAAATATGTGATGCCTCCGGTAAGATTAACTCCCGATGCTGCTGTTTTGCTCGAAAACTACAGGTGGCCCGGCAATGTTAGACAGTTAAAGAGTATTGCAGAACAGATATCTGTAATTGAGCACCAAAGAGTAATCGGACCTGAAATTCTCAGCAAGTATTTGCCTCAGGATCCCCCGAGTCACCTCCCGGTAAGAACCGATGGTTTAGGGCCCGACTATCTTACCGACAGAGATATTATTTTTAAGATACTATATCAGCTCCGACAGGAGGTGGAGGAGTTAAGAACCCGCTTAAACCGCGAACAGTCACCTGTTCAGCCAAGAATTTCTTCTGACAAGGAGCTTTCACAAAATATTGCAGAAACAGAGGTTTTCGATTATGACGACACCTTGGAGGTAGAAGATGCAGATAATACCCTCTCTATTCAAAAGGTAAATGAAGAACTTATAAAAAAAGCACTTGAAAGAAACGGAGGAAAGAGAAAGTTGGCAGCAATGGAGCTCGGAATATCTGAACGAACCCTCTACAGAAAAATAAAAGAATTAAATTTAGATTTATGAAAAAGAGAATAATAATATATGTGTTGCTGTTTTTTCTCGTTGCTGTTACAGGTTGTGGAATATATTCATTTTCCGGCACCTCAATAGCTCCTGATGTTACATCGATTACTGTTTATAACATCGAAAACAGAGCTATGAGAATTAACCCCTCGCTGAGCAACAACCTTTCAGAAGCTTTGAGAGAGAAGTACAGGCGTTTAACCAAGCTCCGAATCGTTAACGATGGTGGAGACCTTATTGTAGAGGGTGAGATATCTTCGTACGAAACAGCCTCCATTGCAGTAACGGCTCAGGAGGTTGCCGCCCAGAACCGCTTAAGTATAACAGTAAAAATATCATTCACAAACATAAAGTACCCTGACGAAAGCTTTGAAAAAAACTACGCTGCATTTGAAGATTATCCCTCTACCACCTCTCTCGATGCTGTTGAGGCCCGTTTGGTTGAGAGTATAATCGAAAAACTTACTGAGATGATTTTTAACGACACCGTGGCTAACTGGTAATTATTATGACAAATTCCGAACTCTATCTTCTGGAAAAGATGGTAGCAAGGTATCCCTGGTTCAGCATTGGATATCTCGATATTTTCCGGAAAATCTGCTCAGCCGATAAAGAGAGTGCAGATATCTATCTGCAAAAAGCAGCTCCGAGAGTATACTCCAGAGAGATATTATATGATATCTACTTCGCATCTGAACGGACAGAGGTAATAGAAGAGCCGGTGAATATTATTGAAGAGGAGATTGTTCTGGACGAACTTATAGATTTTGTACCCGACTCTTTTCCAAAATTTATTCTGGCAGGAGGAGACTACTTTACTAAAAACGATTTTGAGCAGGTTGCACTTGACAGATCAAAACCCTTGGATAACTTTATTGCTGAGAAGCCTGCGCTTATCAGGGCTTCGGTAAATTCAAAATCTCATAACCCTCAGGTATCAAACGAAATAGATACTTCAGAGCTGTTTGATGATTCCTCCTTTTACACTGAAACTCTTGCCTCTATTTATGCTGAGCAGGGATTTTACAAAAGGGCTCTGGATGTGTACGCAAAACTTATTTTGTTATATCCGGAAAAAAGTATTTACTTTGCCAGCCTGGTTAAAAATTTAAAAGAAAAACACAACCTATAAATATTATGTATACAGTAATTGCTATTCTTATTGTCATTGCCAGTATATTGCTCACCATCGTAGTTTTGGTTCAGAATTCTAAAGGTGGCGGATTAGCTGCCAACTTCGCTTCCGGCAATCAAACATTTGGTGTTCGCCAAACTGCCGATTTTCTGGAAAAAGCAACATGGACTCTTGCCATCTCAATTTTAGTAATGTGTGTGTTGGCAACAGCATTTGTCTCTACCGGTGCAAGTCAAAGACAAAGTGTAATTCAGGAAAGATTGGAAAACACCTCTCCTTTCCAGGGACAACCGGAATTTCCGGCTCTTCCTGCACCTGAACAACCTCAGACACCCGGAGATACCGAATAAAAGATAAAAAATTTTCTCGCACTATATCAGCTCGTTACGTATGTAACGGGCTTTTTTTATGAAAATTTTTAGTACTATGCGATACAAGGTATTAAAATA
>CAYGGD010000039.1:0-16055 GCA_964349315.1 uncultured Muribaculaceae bacterium | reverse complement strand
TATATATTGAAGAGTTGGGCTCGTACAGATACCTTCCTAACGAGGCATCAGCAAAAATCGATTTGCAGCTGTTTTCTTCTTCCAGGTTAAAAGCAAACTCTTCGTATCCCCTGCTTTTAGAATAGTTTACTGCGGTTATTTGTACACCTTTATTATCCCTCTCTTTTTTAAACAATAATAGTAGTTCTTTACAATCGTTTTCAATTGAGAGGATATCAATTGAAAAGAGTGAGTTAAATTGATTTATCACCGATTTTATATCAACCATTGGCGATAGCTTAACAACCACTTTGTCCGCCAGATCTATGAGTATATCAATTATTTTAGTAATATCTGGTTCGTAAGAGTTAACCGATAGCACCCTTTCTCCTTCAGCATCCCTTCGTGAAGGGTCAGTATAGATCATGTCAATATGATTTGCTGAGGTTCTCTTATATGCAAAACTCATTATTTTACTGATGTTTTCGGCATTTGTTTCGCAATTAATTCCAACTATATTGTCAGCTCCCAATTCTTTAAAATTGTGGAGAGAGGCTTCAAAAAGCTCTCTGTTTTTTTCTACATAAACTACAAATCTGTTGGCCTGCGAAAGAAAGTAGGTGTCAACTCCCAAACCTCCCGTTAAATCGATAATTGTACCGTTTTTACAATATTTCTGCTTGTATCGTGCCGTAACAGAAGAGCTTGATTGTTCTGCCGAAACCTTTGATTTATAGACAAGGCGATTGTTAGAAACCCATTCCGGAACTTTGTTTTTAAGCTTTTTTCTGCATTCTATAATGGTTACAGCTTGGTTAATATCAATATCCTTATATCTGTGAGATGAGAGGAGAAGTATATGAACATCTTCCTCTTTGTATTTTTCTATAAAGTCTATTGTCTTGTTATCAAGCATAGCTATTGTGTAGAGAGAAAATTGATAAACCGATACACAGTTACCCTTACAGCCGGCATCCCTAACCGGTAAATGTAAAAGATCTTTCCCTTTTCAACTTTTTCGAAATTCGTATTGCCAAAATCGATTAGTCCTAAGTTTTTGCATGTCGAAAAAGAGAAGTAATATGCATAATCTCCCTCTTTAAGATTTCCGCCATGAGCATAACCTCCATCAATGGTTTTAATTTTTACAGGCAGCTTTGATCCAATGTAGTAATCTATATAATAAGCACGGTAAAAATCAGATTCTAAGATATATGAAGTGTTCGACATTAAACCCTCTGTTATATCTGAATGGTACAGATTGGAAAAAGAGGACTCAATTTGCTCTCCTCCGAAAAAACGGAGAGTGGGATCGAATTTTCCGGGAGTGTATCCACCCGGTTTTTTTAGAAAATTAAAAGAGGCATATCCGGTGTAAAACTGAAAGGAGAACAATATAACTGATACAACAGAAAAGCAGAGAGCTCTTTTTAAAGATTTCACAACTTGCGATTCTGAACAGAATATTCCTCCGGCGATAATAAGAGGAGTAAATATATCAGAAGCTGCAAAACCGGAGAGAGCCGTGTCTACAGAGCGCTCTGAGGTTAACAGGTGATATAATATAAAGAAAAGGGTTAGAGTTACTGACATTTTGCCGGTTTGTACTGCTTTTTCGGAAACCGTTTTTTTGCAAAACAAACTTTTTGATATAATAATTATGTTAAATGGATTGTTTATCAATAAGATAAAAAGAAAGATCAGTATCAATTCTGTTAGTGAAATGCCGATATTAAGAGAGAATAACTGAGCTTCTTCAATTATAAAATTACTCTGTGAATTCCATAAATAAAAGGGGAGCAGGAATAAGAATGATATTAAAAAGGAGATGTAAAAGCTTGCTCTATTAAAATATTCTCTTTTGTTTAAAAGTGCATATGTAAATATTGCGGGCCAGATAATTATCATGGAAAATTTGCTAAGAACAGCGAGACCGGCAAAGACACCGGCAAGAATAATAGCCATTGAACAGAGGTGATAAGATTCTGGACAATCGGCTTTTCGGGGGTTAAATGCATCTGAAAAAAAGTATATAGCAGTTAAGAAAAAGAGGGTAGCCGGTGCTTCTGGCAATGCAAGCATACCTGTTCCGAAGCTTAAATACAAAGAGGCGGCAAAAAGAAGAACTGAATAGAATCCCGCTTTTTCTCCTGATATCTTTTTAGCTGTAATATATAACACCCACATACTGACAGTACCGCAGAATATAGCTGCGGTTCTGATAAAAAAGGGTGTATCAAATAAAAGATTGTTTGTAAAAAGCTGTATAAGCCAGCCAATCACAGGAGGTGATTGGAGAGATTCCAACTGGGGGAAAATTACCAGTGACCTATAGTATGATTCATGAGCAGAGAGTTCCGGGATAAGTGCTGCTGCGAGCCTCATCAGTGTTGATATAATAATTACCGTTACAGCTCTTTTACTGTAATTTAGGTTTTTCAGATTCATTTTGAGCTTTAATGTATCTATTGGTAATAGTGTCGAATCTTTTCAGAAAAAGTGCTGCAGCAAAGGCGAGCCCTAATAAAAGCCCTATCCATACACCAACTGCTCCGAATCCCAAAACAAAACCGCAGATATATCCAAGGGGGAGTGAGATGAGATAATATGAAATTATTGACTGAATCAGCGGTATTCTTACATCTGCCAAGGCTCTCAGACATGCAAGACTAGCCAACTGTGTAGCATCGAAAATCTGAAACAGAGAGGCTACAATAAGGAGAGTTGCTGCCATCTCTCTTACAAGCGGGTCTTGAGTGTAAATAATTGGGATATACGATCGGAGAAGTATGTATGCAAGGCCACACAATGACATTAGCACAACACTAAGATGTATTGAGGCAAATCCGGCAATTCTCATAGATTTGTAATCACCGTAGCCGAATTGGTGAGATACTCTTATTGTGGCAGCAGCTCCAACCCCAAGAGCCAACATAAAAGAAAAGCTGCTCATGCTCATTGCAATCTGATGAGAGGCAAGAGGAACCTCTCCAAGCCACCCCACCATAATTGCACTCATACTAAAAGCAGTAATCTCCACTACATTCTGGAACGATAGAGGTATAGATGTACGTAAAATTTTAACTATCAGAAATTTTTGAACGATGAATTTTTTAGTTTGAATTAAGTACTTCTTATAGCATTCAACCCTAACAAATAGAGCCATGAAAGCAATAAGCATAATAATTCTGCTGATAAGAGTTGCTGTAGCCGCTCCCTTAACGCCCATCGATTCAAAACCTAAATGACCAAATATCAGAACATAGTTTAAGGCAATGTTAAAAAAATTGGCAAAAAGAGTTATGTACATTGCATATTTTGTAATGCCTATACCTTCTGAAAACTGTCTTAATCCAAAAAATAGGAGGAATGGCACAAGGGAGAATAGAAGAGTGGTGTAGTACTCTTTTCCCAGCAGAACAACCTGTTCAGTTTGTCCCATACTATCCATAAAACAGCCGGCCAGATACATTATTAGCGTAAGCAGCAGGGAGATGCCAAAATTAAGTATGAATGAGTGCCTGAGAAGTGAGGCGACAGTCTGATGTTCTCCTTTTCCAAAAGCCTGACCTACATGAGGAGTAAGGCCCTGGGTAAATCCGATACCAAAAACCATCCCCAAAATGAAAATTGAGTTGGCAAACGAAACTGCGGCAAGTTCTGCAGTACCTAAATGACCAACCATTATATTGTCTGCAAGATGTACTGTTACCTGTCCTGCCTGAGTAAGCATAACAGGCAGAGCCATAGTTAGGTTTCTTTTATAAAATGGAAGATACTCTCTGATTTTCATTCCGCAAATATACTTTACTTTACTCTATTTTTGGTAATTAAACCCGATTGCTTAATTTTGTTTAAATACTACAGGGGGATAATTATTGTTAAATATATGCTGTTAAGTTATTTAGATAGAGCAAAATTGTGGTTAGAACCAGGTTTTGACACTGAGACTATTGATGAGGTTAAAAAAATGATTTCTGAAAACACGAAGAATCTGGAGGAGTCTTTTTATAAAAACCTCGAATTCGGGACAGGGGGACTTAGAGGGATAATGGGTGTTGGTACAAACAGAGTAAACAAATACACAGTAGGTATGGCTACTCAAGGTTTTGCCAATTATCTGAAAAAATCATTCTCCGGCAAAGAGAATCTCTCGGTAGCCATAGCTTTTGATAACCGGAATAAAAGTGATTTTTTTGCTGAAATTACTGCAAAGGTTTTTTCTGCAAATGGTTTTAGAGTTTACATTTTTAACGAACTCCGCCCAACTCCTCTTCTAAGTTTTACTATCAGGCACCTGGGTTGTGTGGGAGGAGTAATGATTACTGCATCTCATAATCCGAAAGAGTATAACGGATACAAGGTTTATTGGGACGATGGAGCTCAGGTTACAGCTCCACATGACAAAAATATTATTGCTGAAGTAAATAGAGTTGACTCTCCATCTCTTGTAAAATTTGGTGAAAATGAGGATAATATTGTTTATGTTGGAGAAGATATTGATAAGATATACCTTAACTCTATTCTATCCCTGTCACTCTCAAAAGGGGTTGATTTAAACTCTGTTCCCTTAAAGATAGTTTATACGCCACTACACGGGACCGGCGTAAAATTGGTGCCTGAAGCGTTGAAAATGGCAGGTTTCAGTGATGTGCACGGGGTTGATGAGCAAAATGTAACCAGTGGAGATTTTCCAACAGTTGAGTATCCTAACCCGGAAGAGCCGGGAGCTCTTAAAATGGCAATTGAATATGCTGAACAGATAGGAGCAGACCTTGTTATGGCAACTGATCCGGATGCAGACAGAGTAGGAATGGCTGTTAGGGATAACGCAGGCAAGATGGTATTGCTTAATGGTAATCAAATGGCGTCACTTCTTACCTTCTATCTATTAGAGAGAAGAAATCAGCTTGGTCTTCTTAAAACCGGAGGAGATAACGGAGACTATATGGTAAAGACAATTGTAACAACAGATCTTATTAAGAGTATATGTGCCGGCTATAATGTAGAGCTCTTTAATGTTCTTACAGGGTTTAAATTTATTGCCGGAATTGTAAGGGAGCTGGAAGGAAAACGCTATTTTATCGGTGGTGGAGAAGAGAGTTATGGTTTTAATGCAGGAGAGTTTGTAAGGGATAAAGATGCAGTGATTGCCTGCTGTCTTATTGCTGAGTGTGCAGCCTGGGCTAAATCAAACAGTATGACTATATATGAGCTGCTTATTGATGTATATCACAAATTTGGCTTTTATAAAGAGCATTTAGTATCAGTAACAAAAAAAGGGCTTGACGGAATTGCTCAGATAAATTCAATAATGAAGACTTTGCGCAGCTCTCCACCTGAGTCCTTGGATGGTTCTCCGGTTGTACTGATTCACGATTATTTGCGATCAGAAACCTCTGATTTATTAAGTGATTTAAAATACAGAATAGAGCTTCCAAAATCGGATGTACTGCAGTTTATATGCTCAGACAATAGTGTTGTCTCTGTAAGGCCATCAGGAACCGAACCGAAAATTAAGTTCTACTTTGGAGTTAAAGGGATACTCTCAGATAAAGCTGATTATAAGAGAACAGAGAAAGAGTTAAATGATAAAATTGAAAGATTGGTTAAACGGTTTGTGTCGTTATAGGGGGATGAAATGAGATTGAAACAATATGGTTTACTTGTACTACTGTTGTCTACAGTAGTTGCTAAGGCCGCACCGGCCAGGGTTGAGACAGAGAAGAACAGAATAATTGACAGTTTGATATCTTCTATGACTGTACGCGAAAAACTTGCGCAGTTATTTATAGTTGCATTCTCTTCAAATATTACAGATAAAAGCACTATTGAGGCAATAGAGTTGGTTGAGAAAGAAAAAGTCGGAGGCGTGATAATTATGAACTCGCCTTTAACTCCGGGAGTTAAAATGATTAACCGTTTACAGTCTATTTCAGTGATACCCCTTTTGGTAACTATTGACGGTGAGTGGGGTGTTTCAATGAGATTTGATTCAATAGTTCAGTTTCCTAGACAGATGCAATTGGGGGCATTAAGTTCAGATTCACTGGTGTATGAGATGGGTGTTGCAATAGGAGAACAGGTAAAAAGATCCGGTATGCATGTTAACTATGCGCCCACCATTGATATCAATAATAATCCTGCTAATCCTGTAATTAACACCCGCTCCTTCGGAGAGTCCCGAGACATTGTAGCAAGGTATGGCGCTGCATATATGAAGGGAATGCGTGATGCCGGAATACCGGGGTCAGCCAAGCACTTTCCCGGACACGGCGACACAGACACAGACTCTCACCATGCCCTTCCCCTTCTTCCTTTTTCAAAAGCGCGAATAGATTCTCTTGAGTTGTATCCTTTTAAAAAACTGATTGAGGCAGGAGTTGATATGATTATGATTGGTCATCTTCAAATTCCCTCTTTGGACAGCTCTGGCAGACCCAGCTCTATTTCTAAACCAATAGTAACTGATTTGCTCAGACACGAGCTTGAGTATAGTGGGATAATTATTACAGATGCTCTTAATATGAAGGGAGTATCAGAGTATATGGCTCCCGAATATCTTCCGTTGGAGGCCTATCTTGCCGGGAGTGATATTATCCTTATGCCTGAAAAGGTAAAGGAGGCACTCGATATTATGGAGCGAGCTGTACAAAAAGGCGAAATCTCTATGCACAGTTTAAATATGAGGTGCAGAAAGATGCTCTCACTAAAGGCCGGAATTGGTATTTTAACAGAGGTACAGCCTGTGGAAACCACGGGTTTGGCAGAAGATCTTAACTCTTCTTCGTATATATCTCTCATTACTGAGATTGCCGAGAAATCTCTTATTGTAGTAAAAAATGATAACGACAATATTCCTTTTAAAAATATTGGAAGTGAATCAATAGGGTATCTCTCTCTTGGCGGTGACAGAAATGGCAGTGAGTTTGCAAAGCAGCTAATGTTATATGCTCCGGCAGATACAATTGTTTTAAGAGGGAAATACAGCTTTGACACTCTTTTAAGCTCATTAAACCGTATAGCAGATAAGTCTCATATCATTATTGCAATGCACAATACTGATGCCAGGCCTCATCGCGATTTTGGAATTGATTTAAAAGAGATTGAGATAATAACCTCCTTTGCAAGAGGTAAAAGGGTAACATTTGTCTATTTTGGAAATCCGTTGGCATTACCTTATATAACCAATCATGAAAATTTTACAACTGTGATTTCTGCTTTCCAGAACACTCTGTATAACAATATTGCAGCTTCTCACATCATTTTTGGTGCTGTTGGAGCTCAGGGAAGTATGCCGGTCACAGCAGGTTCTTATAACAAGGGGTTTTCCCTTAAAACAGAGGGTAGAAATAAGCTGAGATACGGTATACCATATAATATGAGTTATGATATAACTTCACTAAAAAAACAGATTGACAAGCTTATATCAGATGACATTGATGATACTCTTTACAATGGGGCGCAACTGCTTCTTATAAAAGGTAATAATGTGTTAATCAATGAATCATATGGCAAGATGTCAATTTTCGACCACTCAGATCTTAACTCTATTTCCGGATTAATAACAACTCTACCTGCAATTGTTACTTTACAGGCAAAGGGTCTTTTATCTTTAGAGGGTTTTTTACGGGAGTATCTTACAATTGATAAAAAATCACCGTATTACAATGCGCTTATATCAGATCTTTTAATGCACCGTTTTTCTGCAGATGAGAAAGTAGTATTAGAGCCTGAATATTCAGAAGAGAATATAAAGTGGCTTAATGCTGTTATAGAGGAGGTCACTTCGGAACCTCTGCCCTTTTTCCTTGATAGGGAATTTTACGGAAACTCCGGAATGAGCAGCACCTCTATTAATGAAAGAAGTATCTTTTCTAGTGCTAATGATGTTGCAAAGCTTATCTACTCAATTCTAAATGAGGGAGAGGGTAATATCCCGCATATGATGGATACTTTTATGCATTACTACTCCGGCTCATGTAACGGAGGGGTGGTATGGCGTAGCCGTGAGGATAATATTATGCTGATTTACCTCAACAACGGAACCGAGAGAGTACGAACCGGAGATATGTTAAGAAGCTTGATAATCAGTTTTTTCGACTTACAGTACTAACTTTTGCGGCAATATATACTGAAATGTTGGTTATTATATAGCTAATAAATATTAATAATAACCACAGAGACCATCTCTCTTTCAGAAGTATTACCGGAATAATTGTAAGTGCTGAGGCACCTATAAACAGAAAACGGATCTTATTCTCCTTAAATGAGAGAGAGGAGAATTTCAGAGAAAACATTGGTATTGGCGATATAAGCAGGTATGACAGAATTATTGAAATAACAGGATAAAACCACAGATTATCCCACAAAGTGTCGAAGCGACTGTTGTATAAGGTGTAGTGAATAAAAACAGATACCAATATTGCATTTGCAGGAGTAGGCATTCCTATAAAGCTTTTACTCTGCTTTGTGTCAACATTAAACACTGCCAATCTTACTGCTGAGGCAAGTACAATTGAGAGTGGTAAAAGTGAGAGCAGTTCAGTGCTGATAGGGAAATATCTGTTATAAAGTAAAAGAGAGGGAGCCAGACCAAAGCTGACCAGGTCGGCCAAAGAGTCCAGCTCCTTTCCAATACTTGAATATGCTTTAAGTGCCCTGGCAGTGAAACCATCCAAAAAATCCATTACTGAGGCAGCAAGAATCAGATATACTGCAAAAAGTTGCAGTCCTTTAACTGCATATATAACGGCCATGGTTCCAAATAAAAGATTTAGAAGAGTAATGGCGTTGGGGATGTGTTTCTTAATTTTCATACTGTTAGTTAAAGCCCAAGTTTAGTTCGTATCTCTTTTGGAATTAACTCTTTGTTAACCATAATTGATATACTTTTTGCTCTCACAAAGCTTTCCGACATATTGAGGTATCCGCCAAAGCTGTTACGGGCTGTGCCCCATGAGTTTTTTGTAATATAGTATTTAGTGCCGTTCTGGTCTTTTACTATTCCTGTCAGCTGCATCAGGTGGTCGTCTGTTGTTGTGAAGTTCTCGTACCCTTTTTGCCTGATCTCCTGATTAACAACAATTTCAGGGAATGGTTTTTCGAATTTGTAAATCTCGGCATATTTATCCTCCTGAGTTAATTGTTCGAATCTTGCTCTGTCGTCTCCGAGAAGCAGCGACGATAGATCTTTGGTATCGGGATTAATTGCAATTCCGTTTGCATGAGAAAAACCTTTTTCGCTAACATCTCCGTCCCAGCATACTGTATAGCCACCCATCAAAGCGTTATCTATAACGGCCATAAATTCATCTATCGGAACATTGTAAAACCTCGCATGATCCCAGTTGTCTGGTACTTCAATTATCGATTTTTTATAGAAGGGGATATGAGAAAAGCTTGTTAACTGAACATAATCGTCCATATCCAGACCCAGCGATTCTGCAAAACTCTTGGGAGTGTATTGCTTCCCATTGTAAGAGAATGACTCGGGAATAGGTCCCAGATAAATGTCTAGCAGAGAGTTAACCAGTTTGTCGTATTCTGCGCTCTTTTGCTTTAGTTCAACCGCCGCTGTTGATATTGCGTTTACATACTTGTTTAGCTCCCTGTGGTTATTTAACGGGGAGTCGTAATTGATTCCGGAGTAAACCTCCTGAGGTACAATTCCGTGATCTTTTACAATATTTATAAACATGTGGGCCAGACTTCCTTGTCCTAGGTTACCTTTGCCTCTCCTGAGATAGTTGTCATTCATGCGGTTAATGTAGTTGTATCTGACAACAAACATTTCGGCTAAATCAACTTCTCCTTTGCCGGTTCTTAGTAATTCTGATTCAAGGAATGCTGCGGTAGCATAGCTCCAGCAGGTACCGCTACTGGCCTGATTCTTTACAGAAGTGGCTTGGTTTCTGACTACATCAGTAAATTGATATCCCTGTGCCAATAGTGCCGTTACCGAAATAAGGGTAAACGACAGAGTTAAAAAAAATCTCCAAATATTTTTCATAGCTGGTTATATATTGATTATTTAATTCCGAGTTTTGATTTAATGTTTTGTGGTACAGAGTTTTTATGCACAACAATATTCATAGTTTTATATTTTACATAAGTCTCTGAAACATACCAAATGCCTTTATAATCACCGATTTCTCCCCATGAGTTTTTAACTATGTAGTACTTATTGCCTTTTTGATCCTTTGCTATTCCGTAGGTGTGCATTCCGTGATCGTCGGTAGTTTGACCGTTGTCAAAAGCAGTTTGTCTTATATCCTGTGTAATCTCTTTCTCCGGAACAATCTCTTCAAGACTGTAAATTTTGGAGTCTAATTCATTTCTGGGCAAACCTAGCCACCTTGCCTGATCAGATCCGCTCCAGTTTGAAACTTCTGTTTCAGGAGCAAATGCGATGCCTCTTCTCGTAAATCCTTTTTCACTAACATCAGATGCCCATAAAACGGTGTACCCTTTGTTTATGGCGTAGTCGAATATCGACATAAACTCTTCAATCGGCAGATTATATGAGTGATCCCACCTCCAGTTATCGGGTATTTCAAGTGCAAAAGCAGAGTAGAAAGGATGGTGATTATAGGATGTTAAGGAGATGTAGTCGTCGGTATTAAGCCCTAGTTCAGCAGCAAATGAAGCAGGGGTGTACTCTTTGCCTTTGTAGCTGAATTTATCGGGAGTCTCTCCCAGATAAGCGTCAAGTATTCCTTTGAATCCTCTTTTCCATGCCGGTGTATATTTTCCGTTGGGGTTTCTTAAAAGGGCCTTTACATATCCTGATAATGCAGCATCCATTTCGTTGTGAATATGTATCTTTTCACCATAATTAATTCCAGGCATAACCTCTTCGGGAACTATTCCGTATTTTTTCCATACTGCCAAAACATCCCCGAAAGAGCTTCCGGGTGCAAAATTAATGTGCCCTGAAGTTCGGATAAATTTGTCAGCCTTATCGTAGTAGGCATTTGAAACTATGAACATTTCAGAAAGATCATATTCTCCTTTGCCTGTCCGGATTAGTTCTGATTCCATAAACGAAAGTGCCGAAAAACTCCAGCATGTGCTTGTGCGGTTCTGATTCTTAACCGGAGTAACCGGCAGTTCTTTAATTGTCGTAAATTGAAACCCTTTTTCCGTGGTGGTTTCCTGGCCTGTAGCAGATGATAGTGCCCATAAAAGGAGCAGTGCCCCGATAAGTAGTTTTTTCATATAGTAAGTATAGTATTTGTTTTATAGTTTCAAAGTTAAGGAATTTTTATGTACTTATGAGTTTGCAGCGATATGCTCCATTCGGGGTGGTTTTTTACAAATTCGACAATCCGGGGCAAAACTATCTCCCTTTTGCTCCATTCGGGCTGTAAATATAAGAGAGCACGGTTGTTCACCTTATTCTTATTGATTTCAGCCCACTCAAAATCGTCATTGCTCTCTACAATAATTTTCAATTCTGATGCCTTTGAAAAAATTGGTTCAAGTGGGGGTTTCTTCCTTTTTGGAGAGAGGCAAATCCAATCGAAAGAGCCGCTAAAGGGATGAGAGCCCGATGTTTCAAGAAATATTTGCATCTTCTGCTCTTTAAGAAGAGAGCATAGTTTATCAAGGGGATATTTAAGAGGTTCGCCTCCTGTAATAACAATTGATTTTGCCTTGTATTTAACTGCTTCCCTAACAATCTCCCCTACAGGGGTAGCAGGGTATAAACCCGGGTTCCATGTCTCTTTTGCATCACACCAGCTGCATCCGACATCACACCCTCCGAGCCTTATGAAAAAAGCGGCCTTACCGGTGTTAAATCCTTCTCCTTGAATAGAATAAAAGCTTTCTGCCAGCGGCAAAAGTTCTCCATTTTGTAGTTCTGGAATTTTCATGATGGTTATTTGATACAAAGTTAAAAACATATGGTAAAATAAGTGCCTTTTTGTCAGTTTATAGGAATTGGCAAATTTGTTGTATTTACTAACAATAAAAAGAGAAATAATGAGCAATAATAAATATCAATCACTTGAAAACTTTGCCATTAACCTAAATTTTATGGCAAAATCTGGAAAGCTCGATCCTGTGATCGGGAGAGATGAAGAAATTCGCAGAGTGCTCCAGATTCTGAGCAGAAGAACAAAAAATAATCCAATTCTGGTGGGAGAACCCGGGGTTGGAAAGACTGCAATAGCGGAGGGGATAGCGCAAAGAATATATCAAGGCGATGTGCCGGAAAACCTCAAAACAAAAATTTTGTATTCTTTGGATATGGGAGCCCTTATTGCCGGTGCAAAATATAAGGGAGAGTTTGAAGAGCGCTTGAAAGGTGTTGTGAAAGAGGTAATAGAAAGCGATGGTGAGGTTATCCTTTTTATCGATGAAATACACACATTGGTAGGTGCAGGGAGAAGCGACGGGGCAATGGATGCCGCTAATATACTGAAACCTGCTTTAGCCAGAGGAGAGCTTCGGGCGGTAGGATCGACAACTTTGGATGAATACCAGAGGTACTTTGAGAAGGATAAGGCACTTGAAAGGCGTTTTCAGATGGTAATGATAGATGAACCCACTCCTTCAGAAGCGGTCTCTATTTTAAGAGGATTGCGTGAGAGATATGAAAATCATCATAAGGTTCAGATAATGGATGATGCATTGATTGCTGCTGTTGATTTATCTAACCGTTACATTACATCCCGTTTTTTGCCAGATAAAGCTATAGATCTGATAGACGAAGCAGCCTCAAGACTTCGTTTGGAAATGAACTCTGTTCCGGAACCAATTGATGAGCTTAACAGAAAAATTCGTCAGTTGGAAATCGAAAAAGAGGCAATTAAAAGAGAGGGAGATAAAGTAAAAACTGACGATCTTTCAAAAGAGATTAACAATCTTTACTCACTGCTGGAAAAGAAGAAGAGCATTTGGCAGAAAGAGAAGAGTATTATCGAGCAGATTCAAAAGAAAAAGAGAGAAATTGAGGAGTTAAAATTACTGGCACAGGAGGCGGAAAGAGGTGGCGATTATGGCAGAGTAGCAGAATTAAGGTACGGGAAGATTGTATCAGTAGAGAAAGAGATCGAACTGCTTGTAAAGGAGAAAAACGCATCCCAGATCTCTATGATTAATGAGTATGTTAGACCCGAAGAGATAGCGGAGATTGTTGCTAAGTGGACAGGCATCCCCGTTAAAAGAATGCTTGAGAGCGAAAAGGATAAATTGCTTAGGATGGAACAGGAACTTCATAAAAGAGTTGTTGGACAAAACGAAGCAATAGCAGCAGTTTCTGATGCTATCAGAAGGAGTCGTGCCGGATTACAGGATGCTAAAAGACCTATCGGATCATTCCTATTTATGGGAACCACAGGTGTCGGAAAGACAGAGCTTGCAAAAGCACTGGCAAACTTTCTATTTAATGACGACAATATGATGACCAGAATAGATATGAGTGAGTACCAGGAGAGACACTCTGTCTCAAGACTTGTTGGTGCTCCTCCCGGATACATTGGTTACGAAGAGGGTGGACAACTGACTGAAGCAGTAAGACGAAAACCCTACTCAGTGATTCTGCTGGATGAGATAGAGAAAGCACATTCGGATATTTTTAATATTCTTCTTCAGGTTCTTGATGACGGGAGATTAACGGATAACAAGGGTAGAACCGTAGATTTTAAAAATACAATTCTGATAATGACATCAAATGTTGGCAGTGATGTTATACAGGATAACTTGGCAGGAATAAATGATATAAACAGAGAGTCGGTACTAGAGAAGACCCGTTTAGAGGTTACAGAAATACTCAAAAAAAGTGTTAGGCCTGAATTTATTAACAGGATCGACGAAATAATAATGTTCCACCCTTTGACTATGGATAATGTGAAAAGCATACTTTACCTTCAACTCGAAGGAGTTAAGGAAAAGATGGCAGAATTGGGTGTAAGTATCGAGTTTACTGACTATGCGATGAGTTATATCGCCGGTAAAGGGTTTGATCCTTCTTACGGAGCAAGACCAATAAAGAGGCTGATTCAGAAAGAGCTTGTTAATGAATTAGCAAAGTCTCTTCTTAACGGAGAGCTTAAAAAAGAGGGAAGGGTTCTGGTAGATTTTTTTGAAGATAAACTTATTTTCAGAAATCAACTGTAAAGATAACGCTTAATCTTTTGGGTAGCCGTTTTTTCAAAAGGGGCAGTCTGCTCTATTATTTCTGAAATTTTTGAGGATTTATTTACTCTGTCATTAACATACACCATAAGCTCTTGCTTGATTTTTGCTATCTTTTCTCTGAAGTTGGTGTTCTCTTCGCCAAAGATGCCATCGCTGTTTTTGATTTCGTCGTAGTTGAAATGCACTTTCGCAATTAATCTGCCGGATTTTTCAATAACCAGAGATTCAAGCACCAGGTCAAACTCATTGATTATAGATTCGATATCTTCAGGATATATGTTTTCGCCGTTAGGACCGAGAACCATATTGTCTTTTCTCCCTTTAACAAAAAGATTTCCATACTTGTCTATGTATCCTGAATCTTTAGTGCGGAACCAACCATCGGCAGTAAAAGCATCGTCTGTGGTCTTTTTGTCTTTATAGTATCCTGCCATAACATTCGGCCCTTTCACAACAATTTCACCAATGTTTTTTTGATTTGGATTTAAAATTTTGAGATCTATTCCATGCAGGGCAGGGCCGGTTGACTGCCATTTAACTCTTCCTGGAGGCGCTGCTGCAATAAGCGGAGAGGTTTCTGTTAAGCCATAACCAATTGCGTAAGGGAATCCGGCATCTGCCAGAAAATGTTCAACAACACCGTCTATCCGTGAACCTCCGATACCAAAAAACCGCAGATTTCCTCCAAAGGTTTCGAGAAGTTTTTTTCCTGCAACTTTGTGAAGAGCTCTTCTGATAAAAGATACTGAATAAACAAGTCGGAGAAGGAAGTTTTTAGTAAACATCGGACGGATTTTAATTTTATATATTTTTTCGACTATAAGAGGCACGCTAAGCATTATTGATGGCTTAACCTCTTTTAGTGCAGGCATTAAAAGTGATGGAGTAGGAGCACCGTCAAGATATACTACAGATGACCCACATGCAAATGGGAACAGCATTCCGATGCTGCATTCGTATGCGTGAGATAAAGGCAGTATAGAAAGAAAAATGTCATCGGGAAAGATGTTAAAGAAATCGTATGACATTTTAATTTGCGATACAAGGTTCGAGTGGGTTAACATGACACCTTTTGAAGCACCAGAAGTGCCTGATGTGTAAATCACAGCTGCAATATCCTGAGGATGTAGTCTTGAGATATCTGCTTTTATTGCATTTTCGGTTGACTTTATTAAACCTAAATCTTCAATACCGATGATGAGTTCAATTTTCTCCTTAATCTGAGGAGATATTTTATACTGCAACTTTGAAGAGAGAATTATTGCCTTTGCTTCTGAGTGTTCAAGTATGTTTGCTATTTCGAAAGCAGTAAAATCGGCAAGAATAGGTACAACAATTGCTCCGCATACAGTAATAGCAAAGTATGCAACAGGCCAGTTAGGCATATTGGAAGCTAACAGAGCAACTTTGTCTCCCTTTTTGACTCCTTGACTAAAAAGTAATCCGGATAAATCGTCAACTTTATTTCCGAATTCACCATAAGTGAGAGTATCTTTTCCTACAGTTGCAAATGCAATCTTATCATTGAACTCCTTTATACTCCTTGAGTATATTTCGAATAGAGTTGTTGTGTTGTAATCAATATTCATATAGTAGCGGTATATCCCTAGACAAAGATAAGAAATATATAAAAATATCAGTAGTTGCTATTGGCTTGATTTTTGTTAAATTTGTATCGTCAATCTGATGTTATCGTATGTTTTTTAAGGAATATTTTCAAAAAAAAGCTCTGAAAAAGATTCATGTAAAGAGAGTTTCCAGGTATATGAACCTCTCAGAAATTGAGTCTGTTGGGTTTGTTTTCTGCTTTGAAGAGGAGATGATACTTGAAACCATCAAAAAACTGACAGACATACTGGATTCTAAATCGATTAAATTTAAGGCAATTGGGATTAATACTATCTCCAATCCATACCCCACTGATACTC
>CAYGGD010000038.1:0-16076 GCA_964349315.1 uncultured Muribaculaceae bacterium | reverse complement strand
ATCACATACAAAAGAATTCTAATTACAATATTTATAGTTTCCGCTGCAATCTTTACCGGTGTTTACAATATGGCCGGCAATGAAGTTATAATAGAGTCCGTTTCAGATGACCCTCCGGTTGCAATTAATCACATCCTTACCAATGAGCTCTCTGATATCCCTGAAACTGAGAGATTAGATGCTCAGATAGAGTCATTTATGCGACAATGGGCAATTAAAGGGGCCTCCCTGGCCGTTATGAAAGACGAAAAGCTTGTTTATGCCAAGGGGTATGGATGGGCCGATGAACAAAACAAAGAGAGGACCGATGTAAGGCATGTTTTCAGAATAGCCTCTATATCAAAGCTTGTAACCTCTGCAGCAATAATGAAGCTGTGCGAAGAGGGAAAACTATCTCTGAATCACAAACCTTTTGCCGAGGGAGGCATTCTGGATATTCAAAATTTCGAAGAGATCCGCGACCGCAGAGTTAAAGAGATTACAGTTGATAACCTTTTGCGTCACAGGGCAGGTTTCAGCAACAGAGCTGGCGATCCTATGTTTAATCTTGCAACAATCGGCAGAAGACTTAAGCTAAACAGAGCTGTTTACCAGGACGAGCTTATCTCCTATGTGCTTTCACAAAGACTCGGCTACTCTCCCGGAACCGGGACAGCCTACTCCAATATCGGGTACCTGATTCTTTCGCGACTGATTGAGGAAATTTCAGGAGTCTCCTACGAAGAGTATGTGAAGGAAAATCTGCTGAAACCGGCCGGGGTGTACGACATGCACATTGCAAATAACTACTACTCGCAAAAGTTTCATAACGAAGTAAGATACTACTATCCTCAGGACGAAGATCCAATAACTGCCTATGACGGAAGCGGGAAATTGAAACCACGTCCCTATGGAGGCAACAATATACAGCTTCTCTCCGGTGCGGGCGGATGGGTGGCATCCCCAGCCGAACTGCTGAAATTTGTTTCGGCAATAGACGGCAAAGATGGTGTTTCCGATTTGCTTAGCAAAGAGAGCATAGAAATTATGACAAGCTCATCATCATCTATGCTCCCAGCAGGTTGGTCAAGATGCTCCGGGGGGGTGTGGACACGAACTGGCACGCTTTCGGGATCTAGCGCTATGCTCAGGTATAATAAAAACGGCTACTCCTGGGTGTTTATAACAAACACCAGCTCGTGGAGAGGAGCTGCATTCCCATCAAATATTGATGCCTTTTTCAGAGGAGCCATGCAAAGGGTTGCATCGTGGCCCGAAAGAGATCTTTTTGAAGTTAAAACTCAATTGTCACACCTATTGTAGGCAAAACAGTACCACTCTCAAGCTCTATCCTCTTCATTTCGTACCTCTGCTCACTGTAGGGCGCTTGTGGATTTACAATAGTTCCCGTGCTTACCAGCACATCGGAATCTCTGTACTTTTTATTAAGCACATTTTGAATATCTAAATACAGCTTAAGTGCAAATTTCTCAAAGTAAAACTCCTTGTCCAATCTTACATCCAATTGATTAAACTGTTTTAAAAACAAAGAGTTGTATTGAGAGTTGTCTCTGTACACCCTTCCGGATGCATCCCAGGCAGCAACAAGTGACGATCTGTTTTCGTCTATCGGGGTGTAAGGGCTTCCGCCGGAATACCTGAATTTTGCACCAAGTACTAAGTTTGCCGGTAATTTGTACCCTCCGGAGAGTGTCATAAGGCGTCTGTTATCCCAGCTGCTTGCCCTCCAGCTTTGCTGATTATCCATAAACTGGCTTCTGAAAAGAGTTATTGAACTTATCAGGTTTAGTTTATCTGAGACAAACCATCTGAAAGAGATTTCGGCTCCGTAAGCCCTCCCTTTAATGTCTGAGAGAATCTCTTCATTTCCCACAACTCCGTAGTTTGTTCCCTTTCCCTCAACCGGTATAGAGTCGGCAACTGAATACATACCGTTAAAGGTCCATTTATGAAAAAGCTCCACACCTATCTGCAAACCCTCACTGGTGCGGTAATCGGCTCCTATCGCCACCTGGTCCGATCCTATGTACTTCATCCCTTTGTTAACATAGGCTCCACTATTGTCTTTAAAGCCAAGGGCAGTCAATGGAGGTAACTGATAATACCTCCCTATAGAGCTATTCAGGTAAAGATTTGGCATCACTTCGTAGGACATAGACAATCTGGGCGACAGCTGGTTAAATAAATTTGACATGTGTGGCGAAAAACTATTACCATCGGCTCTCACTCCCAGGTTAGCTACAAATTTCTGATTTGCATTGGAATAATTGACATTTGCAAAGAGTGCATATTTAACAAATGTGAGTGATGTGTTGTAATCGATTGTAAGGGGCTGTGCCAAAAAAAGCTTTTGATATGTTTCATTTGAGTAAACCGGCAAATCGGTTCCAAAACCGGCTGTTACACGAAACGAATTCATTCTCGAAATATTCTCAAGCCGAAACTTTGTCTCCTGCTCAACAGAACGATACCTAAGGGTTAAATTATCTGAAGAAGACTTATCGTTATCACGGTATTTTGTGTTTCTGTTATTAAGGTAACTGTGGCTGAGATACAGATTTAAAGTATTTCTCCCGTAAAAGTAGCGGTAAATTGTTCCGATAGTAAAAACCTCCTGCTGAATAACTGGTAAATAGGCAAGTATATACTCATTCTGCTCTTTCCCTCCGGTATCTTCGTTAAGAGACATATTGTCAAAGCCGGCTATACCCAAAAAGGTAAGTTCATGACGGTTATCAAAACGGGTCTCAATTTTAAACTGAGCATCCGAAAAAGTGGGCAAAAAAGGAAGACCTATTGCCTTAAATAAAAACTGCAGATACGATGTGCGCGCCGATACAATATAATTGGTGCGCTTAGAGAGGTGTCCGCTCGAACTGAAGCCCGCCTCCGAAGCCCCTACTGTAAACTTATAGTTGTTTTCAAGGGGGTTACCATCCTTTAGTTTAATATCAAGAACCGAACTTATTCCTCCTCCCCTGGTTACCGGAAAACTTCCGGAGTAGAAATCGACCTCTCTTATAAGGTCGGCATCTATAATTCCGACAGGGCCACCTGAAGCCCCCTGGGTACTGAAGTGATTAATGGTAGGAATCTCTATTCCATCGTAAAAAAACCTGTTTTCTGAAGGCCCGCCTCCTCTTACAAGAAGGTCGTTACGGTAGCCACCAGTAACAACAGCAGCAACTCCGGGCAAAGAGCCAACCACTCTGGAAATATCTCTGTTTGCACCGGGATTCCTCTCAATTTCCTGTATTCCTATACTCTTTTGTGATAAAGGACTCTCTGGCACTCTCCTGAAGGGATCGGCCTTTGGCCTAACGGTAACTGCTGCAAGGAGTGTGCTCTCCTCCTCTATCTCTGCGCGCACAAAGTTACTCATAGCCGACACCATAAACTCCTCAGAAATATACTGGTTATAACCCAGAATATCTACCTGAATCCTGTAACCTCCCGGATCGACATTGGTAATTGTAAATCGCCCCAGGCTATCAGTTATGGCAAACTGAGTACCGCGCCAAACCGAAACTGTTGCAAATGATACCGGCTCTCTGGTTTTTACATCAACAACCACTCCGTTAATAGAGTAACGCCGTTGCGCCTCCTCGCCGTTAATGTAACCCGGCGGTAAAAGGAACAGAAAAAGAGCAATAAATGCAATTGCCCTATTTATAATGAATAAATATTTATTTAACATATACTACTATAGCTAAAATTAGTACTTAAAAAGTTCTCCAGCCATAAGTTTAAGAGTGATTTCCAGCAATTTGGTTTGATATAGTGCTCTCAGTTTTCTGTCAGATGCCGACATATACGATATCTGAAAATCTCTGAACTCAATTCCGGATAGTGAACCGAGACGATATTTTGCCATAGCTGCCTCTAGATTCAGAAAAGCAGACTCTCTGCTCTCCTCTTCAAAGTCTATCAATCTTAAATTATTGGTGTAGAGGTTGTAAATTTGTCTTATCTCACTCTCTATATTCTGTTCGGCCCTTAGAATTGCAAGACGGGCATTATCTCTCTCTATTGAAGCATTTCTGATTCTTCTGTTAATCTCATTTCCGTTAAAAATAGGTATAGACAAAGTAAAGCCGAAGTTCATTCCGTCCGACTCATTGAATTTCGAGGGAATTATCTGACTTCTGTTAAAATTATAGTTGTATCCGGCAGAAAAATCGAGATAAGGATACCTTGCCGCAGTAGCTAAGCGGGTATCGAGCTCTGCAATTTTTTCACCGCTCCGCAAAGAGTTTAAAGTAGTGTTATACTCGTATGCACTTCCCAGAAGGTAATTGATACTCAACTGTGCCTCCGGAATAATAGTGTCGTTGATATAACACTCCGAATCAAGAGGGAAATTCATAAGTTTAAACAGCTCTATATAGGCATTTTTAAGATTCTCCTTTTGCAGCATCAAACTTGAAGAGTCGCTGTTAAGGTAAATTTTTGCCTGTTTATACTCCAGCCCTGAGTCGCTCCCGATATTGTATCTGGTCAAAGCTTGGTTATATCTTATCTCAGATATAGAGACAAGCTCTGTCAGCAGATTAACCTGGTTTTGTAAACTTATTATGTAGAAGTACTGGGTCGATATATTCATAACCAGATTCTCCACCACCGATTTAAAGTTATACTCTCCCTGAGATAAAAGCTCCTGCTGCTTATCATGGGTTGCAAACATCGCAAACCCGTCAAAGAGGCGCCAGTTAACCGACAAACTGTTAACCAGCGAAGTGTTTCTTACGCTGTAGTTGTCTATATCGCCTTCAGTAGTGTAATTTCTTTGTTCTGTTTTATTATCGGAGTGCCTGGAAGTCAATGATATCGCCGGCATAAAAGGAGCCAGCGTAACATTGTTGCGGATAATATCAAGGTTATTTTCAGAAATCTGCACCGAATAATTTGCCTCGAGTGCTCTGGCTATACACTCTTCCAGAGTAACAGCTCTTAATCCCGACGTAATATCGGAGGCCTGCAACCAGGGGTTAACAAAAATAAAAGTGAGTGCTATTAATATAAATCTATTCAGTCTCATTTTTCTCTTCATAATTTGCATTAGTAGACGATATAAAGGAATACATTGCCGGAATAATATAGAGAGTGAAGAAAGTTGCAAAAATAAGCCCTCCAGCTACGGCAACACCCATAGAAATACGGCTCTCGGCTCCGGCTCCTGTGGCAAAAACCATAGGTGATATACCCAAGATAGTCGAAAGACTTGTCATAAGTATAGGACGGAATCGAGATTTGGCAGACTCCATTATTGCCTCGAACTTATTTAATCCTGCAAGTTTACGCTGATTTGCAAACTCCACCATCAAAATTCCGTTTTTGGAAACGAGTCCGATGAGCATAATTAAACCTATCTGGCTGAATATGTTAAGTGTTTGCCCATATACCTTGATAGAGATCAAAGCACCAATCAAGGCCAAAGGAACCGTAAACATAATAATTAAAGGGTCTCTAAAGCTCTCAAATTGAGCCGATAAAACCAGATAAATAAGTATAATCGCCAGTACAAAAGCAAACAGTAAGCTTGATGTACTCTCAACAAAATCTTTTGATTGACCCGAAAGTGATGTAGAAAAATTATTGGGATCAAGAACTCTGTCAGTTATTCTGTCCATCTCTTCAAGACCTTGCCCCAGTGTGTAACCTCTCGATAGTGAAGCCGAAACAGTTGCCGAAACAAACCTGTTGTAGCGGTATAGCTGAGGAGGGGTGCTACTCTCTTCAAGAGTAATTAAATTATCTAACTGAATCAGGTTGCCTTTATCGTTTCTAACATAAATATTTGCCAGATCAACCGGTTTGTTACGCATTGTCTGATCTATCTGACTCATAATCTGATACTGCTTTCCATCCCTGATAAAATAACCTATCCTCTGTTCACTCATTGTAAGCTGGAGAGTTTGGGCAATATTTTGAATAGAGACTCCCATAAGAGATGCCTTATCTCTGTCTATACTGATTCTTACTTCCGGCTTTGTAAACTTAAGATTTATGTCGGAATTGGCGAACACCTCACTTTGAGCCACCTCCGATAAAAATAGAGGGATAACCTCTTTTAAAGAATCGAGATTATTGGCCTGAATAACATACTGTACCGGCATTCCGCCTCTTCTGCCTCCAAAAGTCTGTTGCTGATTGACAAAACTACGCGCTCCTGTTAGCAAAGCAACCTTTGGAGAGAGCTCATCGGCTATCTCCTGCTGGGTCCTTGTCCGGCTAAGCGGGTCTACCAATGCTATCTGAAAGTTTGCTCTGTTATTTCCCCACATACCAATCATCTGCAGCCCTCTGTCCTTTTCCGGAACTTCTCTCTCAATAACATCAAACATCTCGTCGGAGTACTTGAGCATATAATCGTAAGTTGCTCCCTCCTGAGCAGTACTTGCAACAGTAATCATCGACCTGTCCTCTAAAGGAGCCATCTCCGAAGGGATTGTAGCCCACAGATAAATAATAACCCCAAGTGACCCCACCAGAAAGAGAAGAGCAAACCATCTCCTTTTCATAAAAGAGGTTAAGGAACGGCTGTAAACTCTGTTTAACCAGACAAAAAATGGCTCAGTAAACTTATAGAAACCTCCCTCACTCGATCCTTTTTTTAAGAGTTTACTAGAAATCATCGGGGTTAAAGTTAAAGCAACAAAGCTCGAAATCATAACAGCCCCGGCAATAACAATGGAAAACTCTCTGAAAAGACGACCTGTTACCCCTTGTAAAAAGACAATCGGGAAAAAAACAGCCACAAGGGTTACCGTAGTTGCAATAACTGCAAAAAAGATCTCTTTCGACCCCTCTATTGCCGCCTCTTTCGGCGACACACCCCTCTCTATTTTTGTGTAGATATTCTCCATAACCACAATGGCGTCATCCACAACCAGGCCAATGGCCAAAACCAACGCCAGAAGGGTAAGTATATTAATAGAGAAACCTGCCATATACATAACAAAAAACGACCCTATAAGCGAAATTGGAATTGCAATTATCGGAATAAGAGTAGTTCTCCAGTTTCTGAGAAACAAGAAAATAATCAGAACCACCAGAAGGAATGCCTGGAAAATTGTAAACTGCACCTCTTTTATGGAGTCTCTGATAAAAATAGTGTTATCGAAACCAATTCCTATCTCAATGTCCTCGGGAAGCGAGTGCCTGAGTTCTTCAAGAGCAATTTTAGCATCATCGACAATATTGATATAGTTGGCTCCGGGTTGTGGTACAAGAACACAGGCTACCATTGGAACTCCATCTCTTTTCAGAATAGATCTGGTGTTCTCGGCATCCGCCTCTGCAATTCCTATATCAGAGAATCTGACAACTCTGTCACCGCTTCTTAATATCACAAGGTTGTTGAAATCGTCTATAGTTTGAAGACGCCCCAGAGTTCTCACAGTAAGCTCCATTGTAGAGCCCTCTATCATTCCTGAAGGGAGTTCGATATTCTCTCTTGACACTGCCTGTCTAACATCCAGAGGTGTAATTTTATACGCCGCCATAAGAATAGGGTCCATCCTCATTCGAACAGAGAATCGCTTCGACCCCCACACTCTCACATCACTTACCCCGCTAATAGTTTGGAGTCTCTCTTTAAAGTTTACCTCGGCATACTCACTTAAATCAATAATATCCCTTGTAGGGCTGGAAATTGTAACGGAGAAAATTGGCTGAGCATCGGCATCAGACTTTGACACAACAGGGGGATCAACCTCCTGAGGCAATCGTCTCATTGCTCCCGACACTTTATCCCTCACATCATTTGCAGCAGTCTCCATATCAACCTCAAGATTAAACTCAATGTTAATGGAGCTCGACCCATCTCTGCTGGTGCTCGAAATTGCCCGTATACCGGGAATCCCGTTAACAGCTGCTTCCAGCGGTTCGGTTATTTGTGTTTCTATAACATCGGCATTAGCTCCCGGAAACGAACATCTGACAGAGATAACCGGGTTATCGACACTGGGATAATCTCTTACACCAAGCGAAGTATAACCTATTGCCCCAAAAATCACTATCAGCAAACTCATTACGGTTGCCAACACCGGTCTGTTTATGGTTGTTGTTGATAAACTCATAATTGTCTAAACTATTAATTATTCCCCGGGATAACGGCTATTCCCTCTCTTAGCTGCATTAATCCGGTAGTGATTACAGTATCGCCCTTTTGCAAGCCGGATAATACCTCCAGCATATCTGCCGTTCTGTTACCTGTCTGAATTCTTACCGATTTTGCTTTTCCGTCTTTCATCAACCACACCGACCTCCCGCTTACATCCGGAACAACCGCCTGATTCGGCACATAAATGTTAGACTCTCCCGTAGAGGTTGTCATCATTACTCTGGCAGACATCCCGGGTTTAATTCTATACCCACTGTTGTTGTATCTGGCTCTTAACATTATGGTTCGAGTAGTAACATCAATTTGAGGATCAACCGCGTAAACTACAGCCGGAAAATCTTCTATCCTTCCCTCTACATTAAAGTTAAGGGTACTCCCCAACAAGCGATCGTTAATATACTTTTCGGGAATTGCTACCTCAACAATCAAACTGGCAATATCCACCAGAGTTGTAATTTTAGAGTTTGGCTGCAGGAATGCACCGACACTTATATCACGAAACCCGACTACTCCGTCGAAAGGAGCCCTTATAAGCATCTTTTCTATACGGATTATAAGGTGTTCAATATCTTGTTTAAGAACATTGTACTCTGTAAGCACTTTGTCGTAATCTTCGCGGCTTACAGCATCTT
The DNA here is from genome assembly GCA_964349315.1 of uncultured Muribaculaceae bacterium. Taxonomy (GTDB): domain Bacteria; phylum Bacteroidota; class Bacteroidia; order Bacteroidales; family UBA932; genus Bact-08. Next base: position 7,319 of record CAYGGD010000038.1, on the reverse strand, counting down.
TCTCAAGTAAAATTCTTTGCCTCTCGAGCCGTTGTTCTAATAAAAGATACTGATACTCAGCCCTAACAAGCTGGACTTTAAGCTCGTCGTCGTTAAGTTTAACCAGAATATCCCCTTTTTTTACAAACTGCCCCTCCTGGAAATTGATGGAGATAACCCTACCGGACATCTCACTTACAATATCTACTCTTTCATTTGCAACAAGATTTCCAATTCTCATCAGCCCGTCCTCTTTTTCCATAAAATCTGCAATATATACAGATACAGGCAAAGCCCTGCCCCCGCTTCCGGGCCTCGGTGCAGATGCAACATCGGAACCCCCTGCAGGAACCCTGTCGGTATTCCGGAAAAAGGTATTAAAAACAAAAATTGAAATCGCAAACAGCGCTGGAATACTGATGTACAGTAAATACTTATCTCTCTTTTTCATTTAGTGGTCAATTTATCTAAGATATGACACTAAAAAATGAAAAAGGTTTAAAGGAAGTTGTGAAAAATCACTATTTTGCATGAGATCCGTCGCACCATGGCTTGTTCTGCGAGCGACCACACCTGCAGATATAGCAGCCGTTTTTTTCCTCTTCTTTTCCGTCAGGATGAATTACAGTAACGATTCCCTCAACTTTTGCGGGTCCGTTGTTAATAAGTTTAATCTTTACCATTGAGTCCATAGCATAAATGTTTAAAGCCGATTTTCCCTATATTTGCAAATATAACAAACCAATCGCATACTGTGTTCAGAAAACTACATAATAATCAGTTGAAAAGGGTCTCTCTCGACAAGTTTATTACGATGCCAAAAATGCCCTTGGTTATTTTACTCGATAATGTCCGCAGCCAGCACAATATCGGCTCTGCGTTCCGTACAGCTGACGCCTTTGCAGCAGAGGCGGTTATCCTGTGCGGAATCTGCGCAACACCACCATCGGCAGAGATTAGAAAAGCAGCTCTCGGAGCCGAAGAGAGCATTAAATGGGAGTATTACCAGAATAGCAAAGAGGCACTTATACACTATAAAGAGATGGGTTACACCGTACTTTGTGCAGAACAGACCGAAAACTCGGTTATGCTTAATAACTTTACTCCTGTTTTAAATAGTCGTTACCTGATTGTTTTTGGCAACGAAGTTAAGGGAGTATCACAGGAGCTGATAGATCTCAGCGACGGAACCATCGAAATACCACAGTACGGAACCAAACACTCTCTTAATGTATCTGTCTCCATTGGAATTGTACTTTGGGATATCTCTTCAAAACTTAAAAAAGACACACCAGATGACTGATCGCTGCGGAAGAGAAATAAACTATTTAAGAATATCTGTAACCGACAGGTGCAATTTAAGATGCACCTACTGTATGCCGGCAGAGGGGATTGCCCTTACAGATCACTCAAAAATTCTCACTTTTAGCCAAATTACCGATTTCGCTTCGGTTGCCGTTGCTAAAGGAATTAAAAAAATAAGACTCACCGGCGGCGAGCCTCTGGTCCGCAAAGAGATTATTAAGCTCACCTCTATGCTCTCGGCAATTCCGGGGCTTACTGAGTTAACCATGACAACAAACGGCACTCTGCTGCACATTTTTGCAAAGGAGTTGAAAGATGCCGGGCTCAAAAGAGTAAATATAAGCTTAGATACCACAGACCCTGTTAAATTCAGAGAAATCACCCGTGGCGGAGATATCGAAACTGTTTTCAGAGGCATAGATGCTGCTGTTGAGGCAGGCCTTACTCCTGTAAAGATTAATTGTGTTGTAGAAAAATCGAAAAATGAACCGGATGCCCTTGGTGTTTTACAGTATGCACATAACAAAGAGATTCAGGTAAGATTTATTCCCAGAATGGATCTCGAAAAAGGGGAGTTCGGAGTTGTCGAGGGGGGAGACGGTGGAAACTGCCAAAGCTGTAACCGACTGAGGTTAACATCTACCGGACAGCTTCGGCCATGTCTTTTCAGCGACATACAAATAGATGTCATAAAATATGGGGCACAACAGGCCCTGGAAATGGCATTAGCAAGTAAGCCCGATAAGGGTAATTGCACAAACAACGGTAACTTTTATAATATCGGAGGTTAATAAAATGAAAAAATCACTCGAATTAACCCATCTTGATAAAGAGGGATCGGTAAAGATGGTAGATGTGGGAGAAAAGCCATTTTCGGTTAGGGAGGCCAAAGCAACAGGAAAAATCACCCTCTCTCAGGATACTTTAGCCCTTATTAAAGAGGACAAAATAAAAAAAGGGTCCGTTATCTCAGTCTCCAAAATTGCCGGGATAATGGCTGCAAAAAAATGTTCCGATCTGATACCTCTTTGCCATCCACTCTCCCTGAATGTGGCAGATGTTGATATTATTCAGGAGAAGAACGGCCTGAGGGTTAACTCCTTTGTCTCCTGCTATGGTAAAACAGGAGTAGAGATGGAGGCTCTTACAGCAGTAAGTACTGCACTGTTAACTATTTATGATATGTGTAAAGCTGTTGACAAACAAATGGTTATTAACGAGATTACCTTAGTTTCAATAATAAAAATATGAATAAAGAGTTAAAAATTTTATCCGTAAATATATCCAAAGAAAAGGGGACTATAAAAGTGCCTGTCAATTCAGTTGAAATAACTGCAACCGGAATTACAGAAGATGCTCACTCAGGCGACTGGCACCGGCAAATTAGCATCCTCTCTGCCGAGAGCATAGCAGAGTTTGCTCAAAAGAGCAACAGAGAGTATATGCCGGGAGAGTTTGCCGAAAACATAACAGTGTCCGGAATGAAGATGAACCAATGTCATCCGGGCGACACTCTTGAGTGTGGAGAGATTACCCTTATGGTTACCCAAATAGGTAAAAAATGTCATGGTGGAGGCTGTGCCATTTTCAGAGAGACAGGCGCCTGTGTTATGCCTAAAGAGGGTATTTTTGCCAAGGTTATTAAGGGTGGCATCCTGGAAAAGGGTAATACCCTAGTTTACAAACCCAAAATTTTGAAAATTGGGTTAATTACTCTAAGCACCAGGGCATTTAATGGTGTTTATCCCGATAAAAGCGGACCTGCAATTGCCGTAGCAATTGAGAAGTACAAAGTTGAAAATAACCGTTTTGCACAGGTAGATTACCACCTGTTACCGGACAACCGGGAGATGCTTGAATCGCTCATTAAAGAGCTTACCCAAAACGGCTGTGATATTATCATAACTACCGGCGGCACAGGGGTTGGCCCTCAAGACTTTACTCCCGAAGTGGTAAAACCGCTTCTCTCTTTCGAAATTCCCGGTATAATGGAGCACATAAGGGTAAAATACGGACAAGAGATGCCCGGAGCCCTTTTGAGCAGGGGAGTTGCAGGGCTAACTGGCAATACTCTTATTTTTACACTTCCCGGAAGTGTTAATGCCGTTAATGAATATATGAATGAAATTCTCCCTTTACTCAACCATATTTTGTATATGCGACTCGGACTCGACATCCACTAATAAACAGAGAGAGTATGGCAACCCTTAACAGAGAATACAGCTACACACGACTGATATTTATTATACTGGGAGCAATAGCACTTCTCTTTATAATAGCTCCCTTGGTCGGAATGTTTCTCTCTGTAAAAGCACCACACCTTTTCGAAACAATGGCAGACCGCCAGGTTAGCTCGAGTATCTCAAGGACACTTATAATTGCTGCAGTCGCAACTTTAGTTTCATCTCTGTTTGCTGTTCCACTTGCCTACATTCTGGCACGAAAAAAATTCCCACTCAAAGGGCTGGTAGAGGCAATTATTGATATTCCCGTTGTTATACCCCACTCCGCCGCAGGTATAGCGCTGCTTGGCTTTATATCAAGAGACTCTATATTGGGTTCTCTTGCCTCCTCAGCCGGTTTTTCCCTGGTAGGATCGCACACAGCAATCGGAATGGCCATGGCGTTTGTCAGTTTGCCTTTTTTGATTAACTCTGCCCGTGATGGTTTTGCAGCGGTGCCACTGCGCCTCGAAAAGGCAGCAGAAACACTGGGTGCCTCACCATTTAAAATTTTTACTCAAATAAATTTACCCCTTGCAAAAAGGTCAGTAATTTCGGGATTTGTTCTTATGTTTGCCCGTGGAATGAGTGAATTCGGTGCTGTTGTAATTGTAGCATACCACCCAATGACTACCCCCGTTCTGATTTTCGACCGCTTTAACTCATTTGGACTCGATTACGCAAGGCCTGTTGCAGCAATATTCATAGTTATCACCGTTATTATTTTTATTCTCCTGAGAATTTACCAAAAGAGATAGAGATGTTACAAATCATTGATCTTAAATATCAAATAGGAAGCTTTTCTCTGGGTCCGGTCAACTTATCTCTGAACAGCGGAGAGTACCTTGCTCTTTTCGGCCCTTCCGGCTCGGGAAAATCACTGTTTATGGAGCTGATAGCGGGTATTCGACACCCCCGCAGCGGCAAGATTTTAATTGACCACACCAACCATACATTTACGCCTGCTCAGAAAAGACCTGTATCTATGCTCTTTCAGGATTATGCGCTCTTCCCTCACATGAATGTTACAGAAAACATACTTTTCCCGCTGAGAATGAACAAAACCAACCCGGATACCAGAAACTCCAAAGTTACCGAGTTACTCAACTACTTATCAATTGGTCATCTTGCCAAAAGAGAGATAGAGGGGCTTTCCGGAGGGGAAAAACAGAGAGTTGCCCTTGCAAGGGCCATAGCATCTGACCCTAAACTTTTGCTTTTAGACGAGCCTTTGTCTGCGCTGGACCATCCCCTAAGGGAGAGTGCCTCAGAGCTTCTTAAAAAAGTTAAAAGTTCGGGAATCACAATTATCCATGTAACACACAACCGTGAAGAGGTTGATGGTCTTGCCACACAAACAGAATATTTTAACCCAAATACCTTTAAACTATGAAAAGACTCTTTCTAAAACTTACTCTGTCTCTGGCTATACTGCTGGTTGCATCTCAATTTTACGCTCAGGAAGCAATGGGCGCCAGAATAGACAGCCTGTGCCGGGAGGTGTTTACTGAATGGAATCTCCCCGGAATGTCGGTAATTGTTATTAAAGACGGCAAAGAGGTGTTGCATAAGGGATACGGCAAAACTGCCTACGACCAGACAGGTACAGATATCACTCCCGAAACTCAATTTGTAATTGCCTCTACTTCAAAAGCGATGACAGCAGCTCTGCTGGCAATTATTATGGATAAAGAGAATATTAAATGGAACGATACTGTTAAAAACCATCTGAGCGACTTTAAGCTTTACGACCCCTGGGTAACAGAAAACTTTTTGATACGCGATATTATGGTTCACAAAACTGGATTCCGCACCTACGCAACCGATAAACTTCCCCACTTTGGCTACGACAGGGACGAGATTTACACTCTACTCCGTCATATACAGCCCTCGTACAGTTTCAGAACCACTTACGCCTATAACAACGCAATGTACACTGTAGCTGCAAAAATTGTCGAAAAATATACCGGATTAAAGTGGGAAGATGCCATAGAAAAGTATCTTTTTCAACCTTTGGAAATGAACTCCAGTACCACCGGAAATAAGGTTTGGTTTAATTCGCCTTCGTTAGCCAAAGGATACAGAAACTACAGAGACGGAGACTCTCTTAAATTCGAAGTTAGAGAAGATCTCGAAAGAGGTTACACCTGGCTTTCAGCAGTTGCCCCTGCCGGATTTGTAGTTACAACCACAAAAGACATCGGTAACTGGATAAAAATGAACCTTAATAACGGCTCATTCAACGGCAATCAGATAATCTCCGAACAAAATCACAGATACCTATTTGCTCCCCAGACAATTACCGGAAGCGACACAAATGCCATTTACAATTACGCACAGGGCTGGACAATAGAACAAAGCAGCACAGGAAGACTCATCCGCCACACCGGGCTCGCATATGGCTACACCGCTTTTGTAGGTATGGTTCCTGAACTAAACCTCGGCTTTGCTATTCTCACAAATGCAGGAGCAACAACAAATCCGCACTTTGCAATTGCACGCGAAATGATTAAATTGTACAAAGGTGACGACGGACGCAACTGGAGAGAGCACTATATGAATGCATTTATGACTCCCAGGGCACCTGCAGATGAATCTCCTAAGCCGGACACCATTGCTCCTAAAAGCAATTATCTGTACACCGGAATATACAGCAAACCCGATTTTGGTGAAGTAAATATTTATGAAAAAGAGGGAACCCTCTATTTCCGTCTCAGGAAAGCAGATGTTCCTCTGAAGCATAAAAACGGGGATATATTTACTATGATGGTACCCGGAGCGGGAACCATTCAGGTAGAGTTCTTTGCAGGAACAAATGTACCGGTTGAATCTCTCACTTTCGACATAGGCGACCCTATCGGAAAGTTTTATAAAGGCCCTTTTTAAAAGAGGCTACGGATTCATTAAATCTGTATTCTGGAATCTCAGAATTTCGTATATATGTTCAATAGCGTGGGCTGCCGGCCCTGCAGGGTCAAGAAATTTGGCCCTGTTTAATGCATTTATCGCCTCGCCCCACTGCTGTCCACGCTTGTATATACCTCCCATAAGATACCAACCCTCAGCGCTTTTGGGTTCTTTTTCCAAAAACAACTTCAACTCTTCAAAGGCCTTTTCGGTAGCTCCTTCACGAAGAATCTGCTCAATTTCCATTAAACTCTTTGCCATAAAAGAAAATTAAATGTAACAACCTGCTAAACCAAACCGGCAAAACCCATAAAAGAGAGAGCAAGGATTCCGGCCGTAATAAGAGCAATCGGGGTGCCTTTAAAATCTTTTGGCACATCAGATATCTCAAGCTGCTCGCGTAATCCGGCAAATAAAATCATAGCCAAACCAAACCCTATTGCATTTGCAATAGAAAAGACAATTGCCTGTGCCATATTTAAAAGAGCGGGATCGCCTCCAAAAGAAAACTCTTTGGAAACAACAAGAATTGCCACACCAAGTACTGCACAGTTGGTGGTTATCAATGGAAGAAATATACCCAGTGCCTGATATAGCGATGGGCTTATCTTTTTCATAATAATCTCTACCATCTGAACCAGTGACGCAATTACCACAATAAAGGTTACTGTTTGCATAAACTCTATTCCCAAAGGAACCAGAACATAGTGTTGAAGTATATAGGTAACCAGAGTAGCAACAGCCATTACAAAGGTAACCGCACCGGACATTCCTGCAGCCGTACTCACTTTATTGGATACACCCAGAAAAGGACAAACCCCCAAAAACTGAGAAAGCACTATGTTATTGACAAAAACAGCCGATATTATAATTAAAATATATTCCATAATTCAAATATTACGAGAG
>CAYGGD010000037.1:0-16235 GCA_964349315.1 uncultured Muribaculaceae bacterium | reverse complement strand
CAGATAGTGGGAATATTGCTTTTTTATTTAATAATGGGATATCTCAAAAAGATGTTTACTCCGCTCCGATAGGTGAGTCGGTCGTTTTATTATCTGCTGGAAAAGCCAATATATCTGCTTTTGAAAAATTATTTAGTGATGAGTGAATTTGTCACTTTCCCTATCAGACTATCTGAAATTAGCTTAGATATCAGATCATTACACAAAATTACAGGCGACGGTTTTAATAAGGAGCTTAAATCTGTTAACGGGAGATTTTCTGATATAACAGCCTACGGTGGTTATTTGCTGATTGAAGGCAGCTGTCACAATTTTAACTTTGGCCCTTCGGTGTCCGAACACTTTAAGGAAGCAGAGATAATTGCTCTATTGTTAGTAACCTTAGGGGCTGAATATCAATATGTTGAAAAGGAATTTAAGAGCGATTCTTTACTGCGCTATATGTGCGACATAATTGCATCTGAGTATACTGAACTATGTGCCGATTACATCAATAGTATTGTTAGTAAGCTCGCAGTTTCTAAATCACTCTCTTTTTCAAACAGATACAGTCCCGGTTATTGTGGGTGGCCTACTGAAGAACAAAAGAAACTGTTTTCCTATTTACCTGAGAAACCCCTTGGAATAACCTTGAACAACAGGATGCTGATGTCACCGATAAAGTCTGTAAGTGCAGTAATTGCTATGGGTGTAAATGTCACTTATAAAAAGTACGATTGTTCTGGATGTAGTATTATAAATTGCAATCATAAAAAATATTATTATGAAAACAACTCCTAAACAGAGAGTTGCAGAAGCAATGGCGCTCAGGAAACCTGACAGGATTCCTTTAATGTGTCAGTTTAGCATTGGTGCTATGATGCAACACTTAAAGCCTTCTCCGGTTGAATTCTGGTACGATGGCAAGCTTTTTTCTATAGGGCTGGTAGAGCTGTGTGAGAGATTTTCATTTGATGGTATCCTGGTTAGTCTTCACGGACATAAACCAGACTGGAGAGAGGATATTATTTCGGTAAAAAGCATAAATGAAGGCCGACAAGAGGTTGAGTTTGACGACAGAGCAGAAATTCACTCTTGGGATGATCTTCCTGTTGTTAAATACAAAATAAAGAGAGAAAAACTTGGAATCGAAGAGATTAATATAGATACAGATATACCCGATTCTATTGATTATATCCCGGTTTCACAAGATCTCTATTTCAAAATTGATCCTAATCACTCTTTTGATATTTTTGAAGAGATTGACAGTATGACATCGGGTAGGTACTCTTTACACGGTGAGGTAACCTCTCCTTTCGACTACTTTCTCGATAAGCTTGGGTACGAGCAAGGCCTTATATCACTTATCCTTAATCCGGGCAAATGTGAGGCGATCCTGAATAAATATGCAGAAGGTGTAAGAATGCTTGCGGCTAAAATGTGTGATTATAACATTGATGCCGTTAAGATATCGTCACCCTTTGCCGGAATGGGATTTATCTCCCCTGAGCACTACGAACAATTTGTTCTTCCTTATGAATCATTAATTATTAATGAGATTAAATCGAAGGGTAAGCATGTTTATATCCACACTTGTGGTCACATTGATGATAGATTGGAACTAATGAAAAGTTCGGGCGCCACAGGCCTTGAATGCCTTGACCCCGAACCGGTAGGTAATGTCGATTTACAGGATGCTTTTAACAGGGTGGGTGATTCAATGTTTATCAAAGGAAATATAGATTCTGTTTATACTCTATTGTTTGCCGATGATGAAAAAGCCCGTAGTGATATTGAAAAAATTATAGAAACGGGGAAAAAGGGCAAAGGCTTCATCCTTAGTAGTGCCTGTTCAATAGCGCCAAAAGTTACCGAAAACCGACTTAACCTCCTATACGAAATTGTAGAGGAGAAAGGATACTACTAAGAAAAGCTATCCCTTATTTAATAAGGGATAAACTTCTCTTTATAAAGTTGCTGAGTGCCTCTCCTTTAAGCATTCCATTCGAAAGCAGAGCCAGGTCGCATACCTGTTTAATAAGGTCGTTGGAGTTTGCAAACTCCTTAATCAGGCTCTGTCTGGCTTGAGTAATGGATTCAATCTCTTTTTCTGCGGTAGTTTTTTCCTCTTTGATAAGAGTGTCTATCTCTTCATCCTTCTTTCCCTTTATCTGTTCATTGATACTCTCCAGTTTACCCTTAGGTTCAGCCATACTGGTTTTTAATTCTTCTATTTTTTCTGAGAGAGAACCAGATTTGTCCTCTAATATCTTCTTTATTAAAGGATGGTTATTATTTATTATAATATTATAAGAGTCTGGTAGTGAGCCGTAAAAATTCATCCCTCCCCCCAATGCCGACATCTCTTTGTATCTCCTCATGAATTCAGACTGAGTTATCAGAACGGCATTCTCTTTTTCATTTAAGTTTTCTAATGTTATGTGGTAGTGAGGGCCAGAAGGTAATACCGTTTCAAAGGCTTTTGTAATGTCTTCAATTTCATCTTCTGCATAATCAGGCTTAGAGAGCTCCTCTTTCACTATGAGCTTATCAATATGATCTGCATCTACCCTGGCAAATGCTGTCTCTTTAAACTTCGATTCAAGAAGGTTTACAAAATGAGACTCAAGCTGGCTGTCTGTAAGCAGAACATCATAACCCCTGTTCCTGGCACTTTCGATAAATTGGTATTGCTCCTCAGGATTATTAGTGTAAAGGTAAACAACTCTCTTATTTTTATCAGTTTGTTGTGGTTCAATTAATTTTCTGTATTCTTCAAAACTAAAATAATTACCCTCTGTGTTCTTGAATAGGTAGAACTTCTCTGCCCTTTCATAAAACTTTTCTTCACTAAGCATACCGTACTCAATGAACAGTTTGAGATTATCCCATTTTGACTCAAGTTTTTCTCTCTCATTTTTAAACAGATCTTCGAGTCTGTCAGATACTTTTTTGGTAATATGACCTGAGATTTTCTTAACATTGGCATCAGACTGTAGATAACTACGGGAAACATTTAACGGTATATCAGGAGAGTCTATTACTCCGTGTAAAAGGGTAAGGAAGTCAGGTACTATATTTTCTACAGAATCTGTTACAAAAACCTGGTTGCAATAGAGTTGGATTTTGTTTCTGGATACTTCAATTTTATCTTTTATTTTAGGGAAGTAGAGAACTCCTGTTAAAGTGAAGGGATAGTCTACATTCAGATGAATGTGAAAAAGAGGATCTTCCTGACCGGGGTACAACTCTCTGTAAAAGTTAAGATAGTCCTCTTCTTTTAAATCAGTCGGTTTTTTTGTCCAAAGAGGAGATGTATTATTAATTACCGTGTTATCTTCATTTCCGAATACAACCTCTACTGGAAGAAACTTACAGTATTTATTCAGCAAATACTCAATTTTAGAATTTTCTGCATACTCCTTCGATTCGTCATCGAGATATAGAATTATATCTGTCCCCCTCTCTTTTCTTTTTCCTTTTGTAATCTGATATTCAGGGTTCCCCTCGCAGCTCCACTTAACCGGTTCGGCACCCTCCTGCCACGATAAAGTCTGTATTTCTACCTTTTTTGCTACCATGAATGAGGAGTAGAAACCGAGTCCGAAATGACCTATTATATTATTAAGCTGATCTTTATACTTATCCAAAAACTCTCCGGCACTTGAAAAGGCAATCTGATTAATGTATTTCTTAACCTCTTCGCCGGTCATTCCTATTCCATTGTCACTTACGGTAATTGTCCCTTTTTTGGAATCGGCAGTTACTTTAACCCTGAGTTCTCCAAGCTCTTCTTTAAACTCACCTGATCTTGAAAGCGCTTTGAGTTTTTGTGTTGCATCAACAGCATTGGAAACAAGCTCTCTGAGAAAAATTTCGTGATCTGAATAGAGAAATTTTTTAATTATTGGAAAGATATTTTCTGTGGTTACTCCAATTGTCCCTTTTTGCATATCATTATTCATTTATGGTTATGCAGAAAAAAAGTCAAAATATGTACCAAACAGTTAAGTGGCAAAATTTATGACAAATCGGCAGATTTCAGGACTATTTTGAAATCATTATGTCAAGAATCATATTGTCTGTTCCTTGCATTCCCTCCGATCCGATTTTACCTAAGTTTTTTATTGTCTGTTCTATATCTTTGTCAATTATTCCGTCTTTGTCGGAGATACAGATATTATTGAGAGCCAGAACTGATGATTGAACTGCAGACGATACTCCTGATGCTACCTTTAAAGAGCAGCCAACCTTAGCACCGTCGCACAGCATGCCTGCTATATTGCCAATCATATTCTTAATGGCATAACAAACGTTATTATATCCGCCTCCTTTAAGATAAACAATTCCACATGCTGCACCTGCCGAGGCGATAACGCAGCCACAGAGAGCAGACAGTTTTCCGAGATAATTCTTAATATGAATTGCTATTAAGTGACTTAATACCAGAGCTCTAAGTATGTTTTCCCGGGATGATCCAATCTTGTTTGCTGTAGCAATTACCGGTAGGGTAACGGCAATTCCCTGATTTCCGCTTCCGGAATTGCTCATTGCAGGGAGTTTGCTTCCCGCCATTCTTGCGTCGGATGCAGCTGCAGTCAGCGACATAGCATAGGAGAGGAGGGTATCCCCAAATATTTCGTCATTAATGCTGTTTTTAATCGTCTTTCCTACTTTAAGTCCGTAATCATTTTTTAGTCCCTCTTCTGCCAGTGCACTGTTCATAAGTGCCGAATCCATGATAAAAGCGATTTTGTCGATAGATACAGTTGACGCAAAATCATAGATTACTTTTACTGTCAAAGATTCTTTAATAGTACTTTCGACTGAATTATTATCACCTGAAATTTCTCCTGTTCCCGTTATTTTCTCATACAAGCACTTATCGTCCAGGAATAGGGATGTAATGTTATCGTGTTCACTTTCAATAATTGACACACCTCTATGGTTGTCAGAATAACAGATAGCTTTAATATAAAGCTTAAGATCGGTGTCGGCAAGCTTTATTTTTATTCTCTCCGCGCTAACCATTTTTTTTGCTTCATATATTGAATGATCGTCAAGATCTTTTAAAACTTCAAGCTTGTATGCAGAGTTCCCGCATGTTTTTCCAAGAGCTGCAGCAATATGTAAACCAGTCATTCCGGTTCCCGGCACACCGACTCCCATTCCGTTTTTAAGAATATTGGCACTAACATAAACTTCAACTATCTGAACATCTTCTCCTGTGGGCTTTAACAACTCTGCAGCAGCAGATACTGCCAAAGCAACGGCAACTGGCTCTGTGCAACCCAATGCTGGCTTTACCTCACGTTTCAGTAAATCAAGGATGTCGTTCTCAATATTTTTTGCTGTCATAATTACTTTTCAAAAAAGTCAATAATTGATTTAATTATTTGGTTAATCTGCTCCTGAGAGGTAAGTGTTTCAATCGGAAAACCGAGGATAACTGTTTTGTAATCACCTTTGTGAGCAATGCCAGCCGAGATATTATTGTCAGAATATCTTAGTATAGTCCAGCTATTACTGCCATAAGGCTCTATTCCGTCAGGAGACTCAACGCTATAGGTGTTTGAGTTAGGAAGAGTATTAAAAATGTAGTTTCCTGCGATCCGGAATGGGTTGACAACTGCTTTGACTTCTCCGTTCTTACTGGCGTTATTGGTTCTCCAGGTGTATTTGAGCACCTCCTGAGCGAATATTTGTTTTGTGGAATCATTTTCGAAGCTATCCCATAAATCGGAAGCGACATATGCTCCTGAAACCAGAATATTGCCACCTGATAGAGCATATTTATCAAGAAAATTCATCAGTGATTGCGAGAATATGTGATACTTGATGCCTGAGACTCCTCTACCGATTTTTGTCTGTTTTTGTTTTCCCAAAATGACTATTACTGCTGAGTATTCATTTCTCTCTGCAGGGTAATAATCCAGAGAAGCAGATGAAACAGATTCAAATGAGTAACCAAGATTTTTAAAAGCTTCTCCGTAAACTATCGGATAGTCGAAAGTGTTTCCGGCAATGACTTTTGTTTCGAAATCGGCATATGACGAGCCGAATCCGGGTGAGTCGTCGTCCATCCATGGAATCTCTCTGCGGAACTCATACTGGCTCCCTGTATAAGAATAGTCATTTATATAGGCAACTCCATTATCGCAATAGTCAAAAAACCCTGCATAAGAGGTGTCTGAAGCGGCAAAAGATGATGGAGCAGAAATTCTGTTAAAAGCATTAATAATAAGTATTTTCCCCTTTTCTTCTGGAGCCAGATAAACTGAAAGAATCTCTGACGGAAAACTTTCACCTCCTTTGTTAAGTGCTGAAATTTTGTAGCTGTAAATGTTTCCTCTGGAGATTTCACTCTCATAACTGTTTGAGTTGACTACTATACCATTATCAAAGCCTCCTCCGTTAATTCTGGTGTAAACAATGTATCTTTCTGCCTTTGCCGAGGGTTCGAGAGGATCTTCAACTGGCTTCCAGTTAAGCTGAACTTTATCACCTTTAGTTACTGCGCTAAGTGCTGTAACTGGCAGTGGCTGAACAGTGTAATGGGTGCCAGACTGAATGGCGAGAAATTTCAATATCCCCTTGTAAATAGCCCTGCTGACATCGAACCTGAAGTGGGGGTCAAGGCCATAGCGCATATCTGCGAAATTCTGATGCGATAGCAGCTCAAGAAGCATTGTCGGAACTTTAGGGGTTCTTGACTCCGAATAGGATCTGTCCCAGATACCTCTTCTTTGCCAGATGGGTTCGTACAGATACTTAATATCATCCACTATTTGTGTCTGAATAATATCAGTCAGATATCTGGAAATAAATCTGGGAGTTCCGTCAGGGAAATAGGCATTACCATCGGAAAAACGTGTGTATATGCCTAATGTGCCAATTATGGAGTCGTTAAGTGTTGTGCCTGCATCAGTATGGAAAGAGAGTGCCATATCCAGCGGAATTCCGTAACCATTTTCATTTTTATTCTTCTCTGAGCCACCGCTCATAATATTAACCCACCTTCCTCTTGACATAAAGTCGTCGTTATAGTCGTTCCGGTTTTGGTTGGGAGAGTATATTGTGTCGCTAAAACCGGCCCATTGCAGCCAATATCTTGAAGCTTCGGTAAATCTGGGATAGTTGCTGATTTCGGGTGTAAACTCAACGTCAGGCGAAAGGCCATCAATAGGGCCGTAAGGTTCGCGCGCTATATTACCCATTCCTCCCCCAAATTTCACTCCGTCTGCAGTGACAACTTCTCCGTTTTTTCCTGTTAAATTTGAGAGTCTTACATAATGGGGCTTGTTTATTTCGTTAAATACAAATGTTCCAAGATAAATCCATGTACCGCCTCCCATTTTTTGATTTATCCTGAATTCAGTTGTTCCGCCTGAGTGTTTAACTTTGTAGAGAGCATCAGAGGTGCTGTTCGGCAGACTCTGGTATGATACATACACCGCATACTCGCCGTATTCAGGAATATCCGGCTGCCATTGGGCAAAGCTTTCATTACCTCTTCGTATTGAGTTTATAACTCGTGCAGTTCCCATTAAAAATGGGTTTTCGCCTGAAATATAGAGTGGTTTTGGATTAGAAAACCCCGCATAAGCACTTTGTTCCCACATATGAGAGCCGTTATGTTCGGAGTATCCCGAACCAGGAATGTTATTATCTACAATAATTTCGTTTATCTGAGGGTCTCTCTCTCTGGGGAGAAATACATTTGCACCTGCGTTCTCAAGCATAGGTACTAAAAATGGTACGACATACGACTGTGTGTACAGATCTTCTACAGTCTGAAATATACGGGCTCTTTGCCATTCCCACCTGAGTAGCTTTTGCTCATAGTAATAGCCATGACTTTGCCAAACGGCAAGATGTCTGTTTGTTAGCCCTTCGGGAATAATGTAGGGGCGCGAGACTTTAGTTATTAAACTATTCTCTTTGACTCTGACAGGCCTCCTTCGTGTGGTTATCTTGTGAGCAGGAATAATAAACTCTTCAATAGCAAGCCTGTTTGAGACAATCCTTAAATTTAAAGATTTGAATTTATCGGGAAGTAAATTTCCCACTTTTTCGTATATCTCTTTTACATTTTGCTCTCGGAATGGATATTCAGAGAGAGCGTTGTTGAAATACAGAATTAAATCGGTGTCGTGAACAAAAACTGAATCGAGACGAATTTTGCCTGCAACATATGCAGAAGGGGACATCTTTTGTTGCAAAGAATCTGAAATATAAGATAATTCCCGTACAGTTTCTATTTGAGAAAATAATGGTTTTGCTATAAAAACCATAAATAGTAAGACAAATAAAAGCGATTTTATTCTGACCATTTTTTAAAAAATTATGCTATTGAGGGACAAAAATAGTTAAATAAAAGATAACTTTGCTTCAAAACCGTATTGATATGAAAAGCTTAAAACTTTCACTGGCAAATATTCCGACCAAAATTCAAAAAGCAGAGAGAATATCTGACGAACTCTCAAAAAGCATCTTTATTAAAAGAGATGATCAAACCGGAACAGAAATTTCGGGGAATAAAATCCGTAAGCTTGAGTATGCCCTTAAAATGGTTATTGACAAAGGTTATGATACGGTTATTACAACCGGGGGAGTTCAATCTAACCATTGCAGGGCAACCGCTGCAGCAGCAGCAATGCTGGGTATAAAATCTGTATTATTACTCAGAATTAACGAAGAGGCAGAAATTGAGGGAAACTTTTTGCTTGATATGCTTTTTGGAGCTGAGATTATCTACTGTACACCGGACGAATACAGATATTCCAGAAATGAAATTATGGAGTCAATAGCCCAGGAAAAGGGCAAAAGAGGAGAAAAGTGCTTTGTAATTCCCGAAGGAGCATCATTCGGAATAGGCTCCCTAGGCTATTTTGAGGCAATGCAAGAGATTGTAAATCAGGAAAAAGAAATGGGGATTTCTTTTGACACTATTGTGGTTGCTACTGGATCCGGAGGAACTTACTCAGGACTTTACCTTGCAAATAAGTATTATAATTTAGGTAAAAGAGTGGTGGGTTTTGCGGTATGTGACGATAAAGATTATTTTACCGATAAAATAAATGAAGTAAACATAGAAGCGCTGGAATTTCTTGATAAAAAGCTGGATATTTCAAAAGATGATATCGAAATTAATGACTCTTACACTGGTTTGGGTTATGCAATAAGCAGTTCTGAAGAGCTTGATTTTATACGGTACTTTGCTTCAAAAGAGGGGCTTGTTTTAGATCCCGTTTACACTGTGAAGGCAATGTATGGTCTTTACAACGAAATTAAATCCGGCAATTTCAAAGAGTCTGAGAATATCCTCTTTATCCACACAGGCGGACTATTTGGTCTCTTTGCAAAAAAAGATCAATTTAACCTTTAATATATAAAGAGATGAAAAAGTTCATTCTATTATTGTTGATGTCGACACTTTTTGTGTCACTAACCGGGCAGAATGTTAGCAGAGACTTTCAGGTAGAGAGTTTTAATTCAATTACTGCTGCCGGAACATTCCGTATTCACCTGATTAAAGGAGAGCAGGAGAGCGTAACAATTGATGCTTCTGCTGATATTATTGACTACATAAATGTAAGAGTATCAGAGTCAAGACTATTTCTCTCCTTTAAAAACAGAGTTCCCGCGTCGCTTATGCGAAACAGGGGAGAGATAATTGTTAAAGTAGTTGTTAATGAGTTAAATGAGATTGATTTGTCTGGGTCTGTTAAATTTGAATCAGCCGATCATTTTTCATCTGATTACTTTAATGCCAGACTCACTGGAGCAATAACACTTACGGGTTTGAGTGTAACTTCAGAAAGTATTAATGTCCTTATTGAGGGCGCCTCCTCCTTCAATTTCAAAGCAAACTCTGCATTAGCTGTTTATAATGTATCCGGGGCAGCAAAACTCAATATCGAACATGAGACTATAGCATTGAAAATAGAGGCAAGCGGTGCTTCAAAAATAAATTATTCCGAGTTGGCTAAAGAGATAAAGCTTTCTGTATCAGGAGCAGTTGAGTCCAGGATGACTGGTAAAGGTGCCGATTTGATGCTTGTCGAAGTATCAGGAGCCTGTAGTCTGGATACCTATAATTTCCCGGTTAAAGAGATGACTATTAATGCTACCGGAGTTTCGAAGAGCAGAATAAATGTTACGGAAGTTCTGGATGTTCAGGCGTCAGGTGGCTCAGTTATTCGCTATTCCGGGTCTCCACAAATTAAAAGACAAGAGGTCAGTGCTATATCCTCTTTGACTAAGATTAATTAATGATAGTTTAGCTCAATTTACTATCTTTAAAGGAAAAAAAGAAGACTATGAGTTTTAAAAAGTTACACCAGGAATCCTTTGTTCTTGACTCTCACTGCGATACCCCGATAGCGCTAATGGAAGGGGCAAATATTGGAAGAAAGCTAAGAAAAGGTCATTTTGATTTTATCCGGATGAAAGAGGGTGGATTAGATGCTGTTTTTTTTGCTATTTACACTTCAGGAAAGCTTGAGCCAGATGCTGCAACCAGAAGAGCTCTTCAGTTAATTGCAAGAGTTTACGATGCTGTTGAGGCCAACAGCGACAAGGTGGCATTTGCATTAAGTGCAGAGGAGGCAATAAAAAACAGAGAGATGGGAATTGGTTCTATCTTTTTAGGAATGGAAAACGGAGCCCCCATTCAGAAAGATCTTAGTTTACTACGCCTCTTTTACGACATGGGTATAAGGTATATGACTCTTTCACACGCAGCAAACAATGATATATGTGACTCGTGTGCTCCTAAAGAAAAAAAGTGGAATGGATTAAGTCCCTTTGGGATTGAGGTGGTTAAAGAGATGAACCGTCTTGGAATGTTGATTGATGTCTCTCATATATCTGATGAATCTTTTTACGATGTGCTGAAGCACTCTTCAATGCCTGTAGTGGCAACACACTCGTGCTGCAGAGCAATTGCTGATCATCCAAGGAATATGTCAGATCAGATGATAAAAGATCTTGCTTCGGCAGGTGGAGTAATTCAGATTAACTTCTACCCTCCATTTTTAAACAGCTCTTATGCAGAAAAATTCTGGCCCTTGTGCGATGCCTATGACGATGCTATGGACAACTTTAAAAAGAGTCCGTCAAAGTTTAGGGAAGAGTTCAGAAAAGCAGAAAAAGAGTTATTTGCAATTCCAAGGCCTTCGTACAAAGAGGTTGTAGACCATATTGACCATGTTGTTAAACTGGTAGGTGTCAATCATGTGGGAATAGGCTCAGACTACGATGGAATAGAAGTTGCACCCGAAGGACTTGAAAGCGTTGATAAGCTTCCGGTGATAACACAGGAGCTTATGGAGCGGGGATATAAAGATGACGAAATTAAATTGATTTTGGGAGGTAACTTCCTTCGCTTACTCTGATGAATAAAATTGCTTTGGTTACAGGAGCCACCTCTGGAATAGGCCGGGCTGTTTCTGTTGCTTTGGCTAAAGAGGGTTATAATCTGATTATTACAGGCAGAAGGTCGGCAAAACTTACTGAATTATCCAATTGCATAAAAAGGGATTTTTCTGTACGTGTGCTGGAACTCTCGTTTGATGTGAGGGATTTATCCTCTGTAAACAGAAATTTAGGCTCTTTACCTGACGACTGGTGTGAAATCGATCTTTTAATTAATAATGCCGGCCTGGCAGTTGGGCTTAACTCTGTTGACCAGGGTCTTACTGACGATTGGAACAGAATGATTGATACCAATATTAAAGGTTTACTCTATGTCTCAAAAGTTGTCTCTGCAGTTATGGTTAAAAGGGGAAGGGGACACATAATAAATATTGGATCAATTGCAGGAAAAAGTGTATACCCTAATGGGAATGTCTATTGTGCAACAAAACATGCGGTTGATGCTCTCTCTAGGGCTATGTTAGTCGATTTGTATATGCATAACATCAAAGTGTCTCAAGTTTGCCCCGGTGCTGTTGAGACAGAGTTTTCTGAAGTTAGATTTAAAGGCGATACTAAAAGGGCCTCAGAGGTTTATAAGGGTTTTACCCCTTTAAAGGCAGAGGACGTTGCAGAGGTAATCAGATTTATTGCAACAGCACCTGATCATGTAAATATTTCGGATGTAGTGGTTATGCCTTCGGCACAGGCCTCGGCTACTCATATAAAAAGGGAGCAGGGATTATAACAACCCTGCTCTCTTTAATATTTCATCTACTGTGCTGGCACTCTTTTCTCTGTCTCTGTCATTTCTGTTTGAGAATATGAGATAAAGTATTTTTTGTTCAGGATATCTGCCTGCATATATCTGAAAACCACCGTTATCTCCGGTGTGGTATATTTTTTCAGGATATTCCGGTTTTTGCTCAATGTACCAACCATATCCATATGAAGTATAAGGAGTGTCGGCAATATCTATTTTTGCTGATTGTGCCTCTTTCCTTGTCTGTTCGTCAATAATTACATTATTTCTGATAGCAAGTTCCCAATTTACAAACTCTCTTACAGAGGTATAAAGCCCTCCGTCAGCTTTTGTTGCAAAGAAAGACTCTTCACCGTAATCATATTCGTCATAAACTCCGGTATCTCTATTAAGCAGATATCCGTGAGCCATCCGCGGTATATACTTATCAGCTTCAAAATAGGTGCTTTCACTCATTCCTGCTACATCAAAAATTCTCTCTTTCATAAATGTGTCAAAATCCATTCCTGATGCCCTTTCAATTATTGTGTACATAAGCTGGTATGTGGGATTCATATATTCGTAGGAGGTACCCGGTTCGAAGTTCAGTTTGTCGAGAGTTGCTATATAGGCATAAGAAAGTGTATCAATAGCTGTAGTAACAAAGAGTCTGTCGCTTCTGTCCCTTGCATCTGGAATTCCAGATGTGTGCGACAAAAGGTGTCTTAATGTTATATCCTCCATCAGTGGAGAGGTAAATTCCGGGAACCACTTTTTCACATTATCATCAAGAGACAACTTACCCTCATTTTGAAGCATCATAAGAGCTACAGCCGAAAACTGTTTTGATACTGAGGCAATATTGAAAAATGTATTTGGTTCAATCGGGGACATAGTGTTCATGTCTGCAATTCCATATCCCTTTTCAAAAAAAATAGAATCTCCCTTCATTACTAGGACAGCAGCTCCAGGCTCACCTGGGTTGTACAATTGTGAGAAATAAAGATCTAATTCTTCAACCGCTTTGTTATAACGATTATTATCAGAAGTACAAGAATTTAGCATAAGAGTTGAAATTATTAATAAAAGTATTGTTCTCATAACTTAATATTTTATATAACATTTATGTTATTACATACAACAATTTTGTTATATGCTCTGATTTTCTTTATAATAAACAATTCTTAGATAGTTTAGTGCCTCAGATGCAAATCTAATGATATTTCTTTGACGATCTCCTGTAGCAATGAATTTTCTTGAGTAAACCTCATTATTTCCAGCGATGGCAATCCATACAGTACCTACAGGTTTATCAACAGACCCCCCGGTTGGTCCGGCAATTCCTGTTGTTGCTAAGGAATAGTCTGATTTAAAAAGCGACTTTGCAGAGATAGCCATCTCTTGTGCACATTCACGGCTTACTGCTCCAAACTCTTCAATTGTCTCTTTTTTTACTGAAAGAAGAGAGATTTTTGATTCGTTGCTGTATGTGTTAACTCCTCCTTTATAAATAGAAGATGAGCCGGGAATTGATGTAATTAACGATGAGAGACGCCCGCCCGTGCAGGACTCAGCAAACGAAAGGGTTCTCTCTCCCTTTTTGAATACTTTAAATATAACTCTTTCGAGATTGTCGTTATCCTCTCCGTACACTATATCACCCAATATCTCTTTTAACTCTCCGGCAAGAGAGTCTATTCGTTTGATAGAACTCTCCTTGTCTCCATTGTATACTGATAGTCTGAGTTTAATTCCAAAGGCAGGATTTGGAAGGTATGCAAGCTTAATCTCTTTTGGAATTGAGTTTTCCCACTCATCCAATATAGTTGCCAGAACCGATTCAGTCAGTCCGTATGTAACGAGTGTTTTATGGTAAATAAAGTCAGGCTTGCACTCTTTGGTAATAATATCCTCTATTTGAGGCATGATTGCCTCCATTTCATATGGTACACCTGGTAACGAGAATAGGAGTTTGTTACCTCCGACTTTAAACATCATTCCAGGAGCAGTTCCCAGTCGGTTCAAAAGAACTATTGCCTTGTCCGGGACAAGAGACTGCTCACGGTTAAGCTGCGATACCTCAATTCCTCGGCGATTGCAAATATCTTCGATGATTGAAAGCTGTTTTGCACTGTAAACCATCTTGTCAGAATCACTGATGTGATAGAGTGCCTTTTTTGTAATATCATCCTTAGTTGGTCCGAGACCACCAGTTACAATCACAATCTGATGTTTTTCAATAAGATTTGAGATTGTATTGATAATTACAGAAAAATCATCTCCGATTGAGACTATTCCGGATACCTTGATACCGATTTTGTTCAGTTCACGCGAAATATAGGCAGAGTTGCTGTCAACTATCTGTCCAATAAGTATTTCATCTCCAATTGTGCAAATACATGCCTCTGTCATTTACGACTTTGTTTATCGAGGTACTTTAATATTTTTCTAATAAACCCCGGACCGTTATATATGAATCCGGTGTATATCTGAACAAGTGATGCCCCGGATTTTAGCATTTCGTCTGCCTGCTTTGGTGACATTATTCCACCGACTGCTATAATCGGGAGCAGTCCTTCAGTTTTCTTGCTTATATATTTTACCATCTCGAGACTTTTGGGGTAAAGGGGATATCCACTTAGACCACCTTCACCTAAAGAGTCAATTTTTTCCTTGTCAGATTTCAAATTCTCTCTGGATGTTGTTGTATTGGTTGCTACAATACCATCCATACCCGATATAAGAATAAGGTCAATGATTTCGTCCAGTTGTTCGTATGACAGGTCGGGAGATACTTTTAGTAATATCGGTCTGTATTCGTCGTAATATTTACGTAGAGTGATAAGCCTGTCAATAATTTCTGACAGGGCTGTAATATCCTGTAACTTTGTTACTCCTTTTACATTTGGGCACGAAACATTTACTACAAAATAATCGACAAAATCGTATAGTTGAGCAAAGGATTTTTCATAATCTGCCGGGGCCTTATTCTCTGGAGATGAGGTGCTTTTAATAATATTTGCTCCGACAATTATTCCAGGCTTTTTTAACTTTAATTTTGAGACGGCATATTTAACTCCCTTATTATTAATGCCCATGCGGTTTATAATGGCTTTGTCATCGATTAGGCGAAAACACCTTGGTTTTGGATTTCCCATCTGTTCACCAGGCGTCAGGGATCCTATTTCAACAAAACCAAAACCGAAATTAGAAAGTTCGTTATAAATGTCTCCATTTTTGTCAAAACCGGCAGCCATGCCAACCGGATTAGGGAATTTAATACCAATTACCTCTCTTTCCAGGCTTGTTGATTTGTAATTATAGAATAGTCTGAAAAAAAAGGAGAGAGGGGGAATAAAAGAGAGAACTCTTAATAGAGAAACAACAATATTGTGCGCGCTCTCGGGGGAAAATAGAAAAAGAATAGGTTTTAAGATCTTAAACATTATCGGGGAAAATTTGAACAAATATAGCAATAAATAATATTACTGCTCTTTTCCCGGTGTGTATTCAACAAAAGAGTTATCGGAATAGATCATTATTATCTTTCTGAGAACAGGTTTATTTGTATGGTTGCAGGTTTCGGCCTCTTTTACGCGATTCTCAGGGCGATATGATTCCGGTTCAGGTTCAGGTAGAGTGCTGCTAAATAGAGTATTAATGGTATCTATGGAAGGGGCGGGGGCATCTCCTTTATACATAGCCCCTTTACCTGTTATCAGCCAGTCAGAATTTAAAGCAGGAAACTTAACCATCAATTTCTGAATAAAGTCGAAACTCGGTTTATTTCTGCCGGATAGGATGTGAGATAGTCCTGAACGTTGCACATCTAAAATATCGGCCAGTTTAGCGGATGTAACCTGTTCCGATTCCATAAAACGCATTAATCGATCTTTCATAACTGTAAAATTGCCATATACAAATGTAATTAATATTTTGGTTACAAAAGCACAAATAATGATAATTACAAATGTAACTTAGTCGTTAGTATGTTAAAATGTAGTTTAATGTAATTACTTGATTAATAATTACTAAATAATCAGTAAACTATAAGTATTAAAAGTTTAAATATACTCTTTAATATACTGGTAAATAG
>CAYGGD010000036.1:11927-16256 GCA_964349315.1 uncultured Muribaculaceae bacterium | reverse complement strand
GAAAGATATGGAGAATAGAAGTTTAAAACCAACAACTGAGTTACTTGAGTTCAATTTTGAATCGTTGTCATACAAAATGCTCCCGGGAGCTGCTGACTATCGTTGCGAAACTCATAATATTGACCTTAAACACGTGTACCCTTTTTTTACAGATGTAGGAACAATTAACGACCATGTTCATATTAAGGATATATATATTGAGGAAAATCGGTTTTTTAAATATCAGATTGTTGCTCCGAAAGGAATTTCGACATCAAAAAAAGTTGTCTTTCTCTTTCATGGTTTCAATGAAAAAGATTGGAATAAATATTTGCCCTGGGCTAATGCTATTTGTGAAGGTACCGGCAGCAGTGTTGTTTTGTTTCCAATTGCATTTCATATGCAAAGAGCTCCAAAATACTGGAGTAGTAAAAGAGAGATGTATATTTTGAGCGAGAAGAGAAAAGAGAAGTACCCCAACATAATGCACTCCACCCTGTCCAATGTTGCAATTAGTATGCGCCTGCACTCTATGCCTCAGCGCTTCATATGGTCGGGATTGCAAACATTTTACGATGTAATTCAGTTTATAGAGGAGTGTAAAGATGGAAGACACCCTTTTATAGCAAAAGATTTTGATTTTGATGTTTTTGCTTACTCAATCGGCGGCTTTCTTGCTCAAATTCTAAAACTCACGAATTATAACAATTTTTTTGCCTCTTCTAAAATATGTCTCTTTTGCAGCGGATCGACATTTAATCGTTTGTCGCCTGTTTCAAAGTTTATTTTGGACAGTGAGGCCAATGTAGCTTTATACTCTTTTTTGGTTGAGCATTTCGATAAGATAATTCAGAAAGATAACCTGTTACACCACTATATTCCGGAGGGTCATATAGAGGGTAAGATATTCTACTCAATGCTCGACTATCAAAAAATGCGTATCTTCAGAGAGGAGTTGCTGAAAAAGTATGAGAAACAAATTTATGCCATTACACTGAAAAAAGATGATGTAATACCCTCTTTTGAGGTAATTAATACATTAAAAGGAGCTTATCGTGATATTAATATTCGAGTGGACGAACTTGATTTTGACCGCTCTTATACCCATGTAAATCCATTTCCAGAAAGCAGAAAAGAAGATTCTGAAAAAGTTGCTGCTGATTTCTCAAAAGTATTTAATATGGTTTGTGATTTTTACAACAGATAGTTGTATATTTAACTATGGAACGGTTTTCAACAGTCAAAATAAGAGAAAAAAAGGAGCCGGTAAAAGTGAAAATCGGCTCTACTCTTAAGCCGCCTATAGATAAAAAAATTGTAGAGCAGTGGCAGTCGTTAATTGACACAGCAGCAAGAATTGTTGATGTTCCTGCTGGTTTAATAATGCAATTGGAAGAAAATTCAATCGAGGTTTTTATTAAAAGCGATACGGGGGGTAACCCATATCATGCAGGGGAGAAAAGCGAACTGATGTACGGACTTTATTGCGAAACGGTAATAGGTACTCAGGAAAAATTATTAGTGCCGGATGCTACAAAAAATCAGTTGTGGCAAAACGACAATCCCGATATTAAAATTAATATGATTTCGTATTTAGGTTATCCTATTAACTGGCCGGACGGAGAGGTTTTTGGAACAGTATGCCTGCTCGACAGTAAAGAGAATCACTACAATAAAGACTATGAAAGTTTTTTATATCAGGTTAAATTGCATCTTGAGGCCGATTTGTCACTTCAGATTCTCAATAATGAGTTAGAAGATAAAAACTCGCAATTGAAACAATTAAACGAAACGAAATCGAAATTTTTATCATTGATTTCACATGATGTTAGGGGCAGCGTTGCAGCAATTGATGGTCTTATTAAGCTAGTAATAAGTGAATTTAACCACTATGAAAGAGATGACCTTAAATCGGTTCTCGTATCTTTAAGTGAAAGCGCAGGATCGTCCCGAGAAATGCTGGATAATTTACTTAGCTGGTCGAAGAGAGAGATAATTCAAATAAATCCAGATTTTAAACTTATTAATATTGTAGATGTAGTTGAGAGCACCATTCAGGTCTTTAGTCAAAGTATTCTTTTGAAAGAGCTTGTAATTACAAAAATGTATTACTCCTCTGATGCCTGTATCAAAACCGATGAGAATATGATTAAGGTAATTTTGCGTAATATTGTTTCTAATGCTATAAAATTTAACAGCAAAAATGGAGAGATAATTATTAAGATTTCTCAGAATAATGATAAACACGAAATTTCGGTAACGGATACCGGTGTCGGGATGAGTAGCGAAGCTGTTGAGGCTCTTTTTAAAAATTATGAACACACCTCAACAGGAACTTTGGGAGAGACTGGTTCCGGAATTGGTTTAATTTTGTCAAAAGAGTTTGCCGATAAACTAAATGCTAAAATAACCGTTACCAGTAAAATTGCGCAGGGAACCACTTTTACTGTTACTATATGAAGACACTAAAGAGATTTATTTGGGCAGTAGCCGGTGCTTTCGTATTCAGTATTGTTTTTTCACTGATCTTTCCCGGAAAGGTTAAGTTGCTCGATAATGTAAGAATGTATGCTCAAAGGCCAATAATCAGATGGATAGGCACTATTGAAGTAGACACTCTGACTGACTCTGATATCTCTTATGAGCAGTTGTTGCTCCACATAAAAAGGCTGACCCCCGGATCTGTTTTTTTAACGAGAACCAGGAATTATGCAATTACTGAGTTTATACCAGGTTACTGGAAGCACTCAGGTATTTATCTGGGGTCGAAATCGCAGCTTGTGAATTTTTTTGGCAAAGAGAATTCTCTTGTTTTACAGTTAGATACTTTAATGAACGACACCGATTTTTATATTCTTGACAGTGATGCCTATGGGGTTAGAGTACACCCCATTCAGGATCTCTCAAATATGAGAAATGTGTCTTATCTTACCAACTTTACCTCTTTTTCGTTTAATGCTCCGGTGACAACTGTAGAGAAGTTTATTAGTAGTGCTTTGGTGTATCTTGGCAGGGAGTACGATTATGACTGGCTCACAGAAGATGATTCTGAAATTTTTTGCACAGAACTACTTTATCACTCGCTTAGCTCGGTTGGGATTGTTATTGATAAAAGAACCAAAACGTTTGGTAGAGATATCTTTACACCCGACAACCTGTATACTTATTTGTCGAAAAAATCCGGGAGAGGGGAAAAATTTACATTTAATGGAAAAGAGATATAATCAAATACATTATTTATTATGATAAAAAGAGTTTGTACACAAATAGTTAGGGGGCGCGACGCTGTTGACGGAGCAGGAGTTCACCTGAGAAGAGTTTTGGGATACCGAACAATACAAAATTTTGATCCCTTTCTTATGTTAGACGGATTCGACTCTGCTAATCCGAACGACTATATAAAAGGATTTCCGTGGCACCCTCACAGGGGTATTGAAACTGTTACCTATTTGCTTAAAGGAGAAATTGAGCATGGCGATAGCCTCGGCAACAAAGGAGTAATAAAAGAATTGGAATGTCAGTGGATGACAGCCGGTTCGGGAATTATTCATCAGGAGATGCCACTGGCTTCGGATCGGATGCTTGGTTGTCAGTTGTGGGTGAATTTACCTGCAAGTGCAAAAATGACAGAGCCGGCTTACCGCGATATTCAGCAGAAAGATGTTGCGATTATTAACGAAAAGGATGCAACTGTCAGGGTATTGTCCGGAGAGTACAAAGGGCAAAAGGGGGCTATTCAGGGAGAGTATGTCAGTGTTCAGTATCTGGATATTGAGCTTGCTCCCGGCTGTGAGTGGAGTTATAACGAAACTCCCAACGACCACACACTTTTTATCTATTTAATTGATGGAACTCTTGCTTCTGATAAGGATCTTTCTACCTTTGAGACCAAGGCGTGTGCCATTTTGATGTCTTCTGACTCAGACGCCTCATCTCCAAATGATAATGTAGTTGTTAAAGCCGGAGAAAATGGTGCCCGATTTTTCTTAATTGCAGCAAAACCACTAAAAGAGAGTATTGCATGGGGAGGCCCGATTGTTATGAATACTCAGGAAGAGCTTGATATTGCTTTTGAAGAGCTGGAGATGCAAACATTTATAAAGCACGAAAACCCACTTAAATTGTTATGATTATAGGAATTGATATAGGAAGCACTACAACCAAGGCCGTTGCCGTTGAGAATGGAGAGGTGATTAAAACAGTAAAAACAAAGGCTTTTGATGCTATAACCTCGGCCAGCGGAGCTTTAGGTAAAATGATAATAGAGAATTCTCTCGATATTGCTTGTGTAGAGCGGATTATTATTACCGGTGCAGGTGCAATAACAATTCATAATGAGATTTTTGGTAT
>CAYGGD010000036.1:0-11827 GCA_964349315.1 uncultured Muribaculaceae bacterium | reverse complement strand
GCAAAGGGGGGTGATATCAGCCAGGTCGATCTTTTAATAGAGGATATAAGCGACTCGGGGATAAGCTTCCTGGACCAGAAATCGACAGCGGCTAATTTCGGCAAAATGCTGGATACAGCAAAAAAAGAGGACATTGCTCTTGGAATAATAAATATGGTTTATCAGGTAATTGGAGTGATGTCTGTGTTTGCGGCAAGAAGCAGAAATGCCGACACCGTGCTGATTACCGGCAACGGAAGTAAAAACAGCACCGGGAGAAAGACCCTGGAGGACATCTCAAACTTATATAAAATTAAGTTTGAATTTCCACAGGATGCAGAATTTGCTACTGCAATTGGAGCCGCCCTATCGGTGAAGTAATTTATTTTTTCTATATTTAAATTAAAATTCTCCTCGGATGTCAGTTGGTATTATTAATGAAGGTATTGCTTCTAAGCATAGAATGGCATCAAAAATTGCGACTGGGGTGGTTTTAATAATCTCGATTGCCGTTATTTTTGGGTGGTTTCTTGACATTCGATTTCTTAAAATTATTTATCCGGGCTTTGTTTCAATGAAGTTTAATACAGCATTGGGTTTCCTTTTCTCTTCGATTGCCATATTAATAATTAATCCCGCTATCAAGTCGCGTCAGCTTAAAACTCTCTACTTCGTTTGCGCTCTTATCCCTTTTTTGATAGGCACCCTCACGTTAGCGGAGTACCTTCTTGATGTCGATCTTCTGATTGATACCCTCTTTATTGAAGATAACACATATTTGGTGGAAACCTATATTCCCGGACGGATGTCCCCAAATACTGCCATAGGGTTTGTTATTTTGTCTCTGGTGATTTTTTTTAATATTAGCACAAGGTGGATATCATCTGTTATTGCACAGATGGGAGCCAGTGTCTTGGTGATGCTGAGTGTTCTGCCAATAATGGGTTATGGGTATGGTGAAAGCACTCTGTTTGGCTACTCGGTTTATACCAGAATGGCTCTTCACACAGCCTTCTCATTTATGCTATTAAATTTTGGAGTTTTAGTCTCAAAGCCCGGAGAGGGTGCCCTCTCAATTTTGTCGTACAAAACTTTTGGAGGAAAAATTGCAAGACGACTTTTGCCTGTGTTACTTGCTCTGCCTCTACTTGCCGTTTGGTATCGTCTAATGTTGGGCAAGTATGGGCTGGCTGAAGATCCCTTTTACATCTATTTAGGTTCAATTTTTTTAATACTATTTATTGTATTTCTAATTTGGTGGCTGTTTCAGTCTATTGTATCTCTCTCTGCAGAATGGCAGCAGATGATGCAATATATTATCAAGCATGACCCAAACGGGATCGCAGTACTTGATAGTAAGCTAAGGTATCTTTTTGCAAGTAAGAGACATCTATCTGATTTTAACTTGTCTGAAAGAGAGATTATGGGGAAGCATCATTACGAGGTGTTTCCGGATTTACCTCAACATTGGATGGATGCTCACCAGAAAGCACTGTCGGGAGAGATAGTGAATCAAGACGAAGATCTTTATGTTGCAGAAGATGGTGCGGTTCATTTTACAAGGTGGGAGTGTCGTCCATGGTATAAACACGATGGTACTATAGGAGGTATCGTTGTTTACAGCGAGGTTATTACAGACCGGAAACTGATGGAAAACGAAATAAAGAAAAGTGCGTTTGATTTGAAAACGGTGTTAAACAACGCGGGAGACGGGATTATTTCAGTAGATAAAGATGGGATAATTACCCTTATTAACAAAGCTGCCTTGCAGATGCTGGGTTATAATCTTGAAGAGGTAAAAGGGACGCAATTATCTTCTATTCTGAATAATATTGCTGCCCGAAGTATATCCAGAACGCTCTTTGCCCGCAAGGATGGCAATACTTTTCCAGTTGAGTATATATGTACTCCTATTATTGAGGATGGTGTTACCATGGGGTCGGTTTGTTCGTTTCGTGATGTTACCCAAAGAAAGCACAGCGAAGATGTTCGGGATGTTCTGTACGAAATTAGCCGCTACTCGGTAAGTACCCAAAACATTGAAAATCTCCTCTCTGTAATCATTACTCAGTTGAGTAGAATAATGGATGTCTCAAATTTTATTGCAGCTCTTTATAATAGTGAAAAAGAGATGCTTAAGAAAATAGTATTTGTAGATAAGCATGACTATTTTGATGAGTGGCCTGTAGAGAATTCTCTTTCAGGAGTTGTTGTTAAAAGCAACAAAGCTATTTTGCTAAATAAATCAGAGGCACTTACATTTGCTGATAATCACGGCATTAAGCTTATGGGATCACCGGCTGAATGTTGGATGGGAGTGCCAATAACAACCGATTCACAATCTCTCGGGGTTTTGGTTATGCAAAGTTACACCACTGAAAATGCATACAGCCCCAACGATGTAAAAATAATGGAGATGGTTGCTAATCAACTGGCAATAGTAATCCAAAGAGAGGAGATGATAGCAAAATTGATAAAAGAAAAAGAGAGGGCACAGGAGAGTGATCGTCTGAAATCATCTTTTTTATCAAATATGAGCCACGAAATCAGAACTCCGATGAATGGTATTCTTGGTTTTCTCGATTTGCTGAAAGAGACAGAGGTGCTGGAAGATCAAAGAAACAACTATATTAATATAATTACCAAGAGTGGAAACCGTCTGCTAAGCACCATAAATGATATTATCGAAATATCGAGAATTGAGTCAGGTCAACTCTCTGTCAGTACTGGAGAGGTTGATATCAGGGAAGTAATTAAAGATCAAATTGATTTTTTTGCTATTCAGGCAAAAGAGAAGGGAATTGAGTTACGGGTATGTGATAATCTTCCTGATAGTATTTCTGTTATAAATTCTGACAGACAAAAAATTGAGAGCATCCTTACTAATCTTATAAAAAATGCGATAAAGTTTACCAGCACCGGCTATGTTGAGGTTTGCTGCTATGAGGAGGGAGGTCTGCTGATAATTAATGTTAAAGATACTGGTATAGGTATTGCCAAAGAAAATCTAGATTCTGTATTTAAGAGATTTGTCCAGGGAGATTCCAATGTATCACTTTTGTACGAGGGGTCGGGGCTTGGTCTCTCTATTGTAAAGGCGTATTCCGAAATTCTTGGGGGAAATGCCTGGGTTGAATCGGAACCGGAAAAGGGGAGTTGTTTCTATTTCTCTATCCCAATAGGCAACTGATTATTTAAGGATAAAGTAGTTGGTGCTTCCAGAGCGACTCGTTCTCTTTACTGTAAAAGAGTCGTGTGTGAAGTCGCCCTTGTGATCCTTGCCAAAACTCGTACGAAAAGGGTTCAATTGTGTACCCTCCCCAATGGGCAGGGCGTTTTATAGCGTTGTCACTCTCTATTAACTCATAAACCATATTGCCGAATTTATCAGAATCTGTCAGAATTTCACTTTGCCTGGAAAGTGCCGATGATGCCTGATTCTCTCTGGGGCGGGTTTTGAAATAGTTTTCTGACACCTCTTCAGTTGTTCTGGTGGCGATTCCGGAAATCCGTACCTGCCTCATTGCCTGAATCCAGAAAAACAGAAGGGATACTCTGCTGTTCTCCATTATATCTTTTGCTTTTTTACTGTTGTAGTTAGTGAAAAACTGGAATCCCTCTTCGGAGAACTGTTTTAGTAAAACAACTCTTGCCGAGGGCTCTCCATTTTTTCCTGCGGTAGAAAGTATCATTGCGTTTGGTTCGTGAGACTCATTATTTAAAGCGTCATCAAACCACCGGCTAAATAAATCAATAGGATTGTGCGGCGGAGATTGTGCAAAGCGGGCTGTGCCGGAGTACTCTTTTCTCATATCGAACAACTCTCTTTTTTTCATAATTTGTGGCGATTTTTAGAAATTATCATATAAACAAAGTCTCTTATCGGAGGAGGCACTATTACAAAAGCATAAAAAAGTTTCAGCAAGCCTCCGAGATCTTTCAGAATCTCAAGTACAGCGCGTGATTTTTTGTATAATTTATTCCCTCGTAAATAGAGTATGTATTGCTGTTTAGAAAAATCTATATTGTGGATATTTAGCAACTGTTTGCTTTCTGGTGAATCGTATGTTGTGTAACTGAAGAATCCCGGCTTTTCGTTCTCTTTAATAAACTTAACAGAGCGACTGCAAAGCAGGCATTTACCATCGTATATTATTAATCTGTTCATAGTTAATTAAACCACTTAAGTTGGTAAATGTTTATTTTTTTATACATTTGTATAACCATCTAACTCATTAAAATGGCAGAAAAGTTTCATAATGTTCTCCTTGCAGAAGATGACTACGCCAATGCAGAGTTTGTAAAATTAGTTTTACGAAATAGTAATTTTTCTATTATTCATGCCCTTAACGGGGCTCAGGCAGTGGAAGAGTTCCGGTCTAACCCGGATATAGACCTCATTCTGATGGATATTAAAATGCCTGTAATGGATGGCTACACTGCCACCAAAGAGATCAGAAAAATCAATAAAAATATTCCTGTTATTGCAGTAACGGCTTTTGCCCTAGACGGGGACAGAGAAAAAGCGCTGGATGCAGGGTGTACAGATTATGTAACAAAACCTGTTAGTAAAGAAAAACTTACAGGCATGATATCTTTCTATTTGTCAAAAAATCTGACATGAAAATTTTTACCGCTAATCAGATAGCTGAAATTGACAGGGCAACGCTTAATAAACAGTCTCTTACAGAGTACGACATTATTTCAAGAGTTGCCAAAGAGTTGGCAACCTGGCTTAAGAGCAACTATCTTAAAAGGAAACAAAAGGTTGTAATTTTTGCAGGGGAGGGTAACAATGGTAACGATGCCATTTCCTTATCGTCTAAACTCGGGGTTCGTGACTTCGACTGCGATTTGTACATTGTTAAAACAGGAATAAAAACATCCACAACCCGTAAGCAGCTTATAGAAGAACTGTATGTTTTTGGTTCTGTGAGAATTAAAGAGATAAAAAGCGAGTCGGATATTCCCGATATTGCCGTAGACTCCCTTGTAATTGACGGACTATTTGGTACCGGCTTAACGCGAACAGTTGATGGTATTTACTCAAAGGTAATACATGCAATAAATACATCTTATGCCAAGGTTGTATCAATAGATTTGCCAAGCGGTATTTTAGCAGATAACAGGGTAGATGATAATGATTTTGTTATTGTTAAGGCAAACTGCACTCTTACTCTGGAATTTCCGAAACTTTGTATGTTTTTTAAAGAGAACTACAAGTATGTCGGAGATTGGCATATTTTGAATATTGGATTAGATGCCGAGATAAGAGAGCGACTCACTACACCTTACGGAATGATAATCGACGATACAGTTAGGAGGTTTCTGAGAAAAAGGGGCAAGTACTCTCATAAAGGCGACTATGGCCACGGACTGCTGGTAGCGGGTTCTTTTGGAATGGGAGGGGCTGCGGTCCTTGCTGCCAGAGGTGCTTTGAGAGCCGGTTTAGGTTTAATAACGGCACATATCCCTAACAGATTATATAATATTGTCCAGATTACTGTTCCGGAAGCTATTTGTAATATAGATCAGTCAGAAAACTTATTTACTTCTTGTAGTAATTGCGATTTTGACAGCTATGATGTTGTGGCGGTTGGTCCTGGATTGGGAAAAGCCCCAGAAACTGTAAATGCTCTGAAAGAGCTTCTGGAAAAGTGTGATAAACCAATGGTTATTGATGCCGATGCAATTAATATTATAGCTTCACACAAAGAGTTAATATCCTTAATACCAAGAAACTCTGTTCTTACACCTCACCCGAAAGAGTTTGAGCGGCTTGTGGGAAGTTCTCGCGATAGTCTGGATGCTTTTACAAAACAGAGAGATTTTTCTGTAAATAATCTGGTAACTGTTGTTCTTAAGGGGGCCAATACTACAGTTTCTACACCTGATGGCAATTTGTGGTTTAACACAACAGGGAATCCCGGAATGGCAACAGCAGGCAGTGGAGATGTTTTGTGCGGTGTGATAATGGGTCTGATGGCTCAAGGCTATCCCGCTAAGGAGGCTGCCATTACTGGGGTATATATTCATAGTCTTTCAGGCGACATAGTGGCTGCCAAATATGGAGAGGCCTCCCTGATAGCGAGCGATATAATCGATCATCTGGGGGAGGCCTTCGACTTAGTTTTGAAAAAATCGGTTATTTAAGTGAAATCTGTACCGGAGTGGTGTGTTGAATGTTGTCACTTACAGGGCAACGAGCTTCAACCTGCTCGAGCCATTTGTTAAGTGTCGCCTGGTCTGCATCGCAGTCGGGCTTAATTTTTACCTCTATCTGTTTGTATCCGGCTCTCTCTTTGTCACTTTTGCCAAATAGTCTGTCGGGATTGAGGTCACCGCTAAGGTCAATCTCAAGACCTCTTAATTCGAAATTCATCTCTTTAGCAATAAGGTGTCCCATTACATTAAGACATCCTGCTAACGCAGCCAGAACATACTCAACGGGATTTGGTCCGCTGTCAGTTCCACCAAGGTCCTGAGGTTCGTCTACT
Source organism: uncultured Muribaculaceae bacterium (assembly GCA_964349315.1). Lineage (GTDB taxonomy): Bacteria > Bacteroidota > Bacteroidia > Bacteroidales > UBA932 > Bact-08. The sequence continues at coordinate 5,351 of CAYGGD010000036.1, read as the reverse complement.
ATAATCTGAAAATTTCTTGCTTTAACAATGGTTTTGGCAGGGTTTTCACTCTGTGCCTTTACCCTGAATCTCATATCTGCCATAATTTATTATATTTAAATTGTTATCATTACAAATATAGTGAAAAATGAGGTGGTATCCAAGATTGACAAAAACTGACTATCTTTGATACCTGGTACAATTACTAACCTTAACATAATTTGCTATGCTCGATATTCTTGACACTTACCCTTATTTACTGCCTGTAATTATCTTTTTTGGCAGAATTCTGGATGTGACTCTGGGTACTTTGAGAATTATTTTTGTTTCGAAAGGGGAGAAATACCTTGCACCCATTATTGGGTTTTTCGAGGTTCTTATTTGGATTGTGGTTATTTCGGAGATTTTTTCCAGAGCAAATGATATAGCTGCCTATGTATCGTACGCAGGCGGGTATGCAGCAGGTAACTTTGTAGGCATTATGATAGAGCAGCGAATTGCTTTTGGGGTTGTTTTATGCAGGGTGTATACAAAAGCCAACGGCAAAGAGTTGGTTAAACTTTTAAACAGAAGAAATTTTGGAGCAACTTTAATACACGGATCCGGTTCGCTGGGAGAGATTGATATTATCGAAACAGTGGTTGAGAGAAAGATGATGAAGCAGGTTGATAAAATTTTTACCGATTTTGATCCGGGGGTCTTTTATGTAGCAGAAGATATAAGAGCAAAGCAGAGGGGTATTTTTCCAAAAAACCAGTCATTATTTTCGAGATGGAGACCTGGTAAATAACCTCTTTACTATAAATCACTGTATGAAAACCACACTTGCATTACTTATTTTCCTTTTTGTTTTGCCTGTAAAAAGTGAAGCAGAGGTACCCCGATTATCTTTGCTGACATGTGAAACGGGCGATGAACTATATTCTACATTCGGACATAGTGCCCTTAGGGTGTTTTATCCCGAAAACGGAGCAGATATTGTATTTAATTTTGGGCTTTTCGATTTCAATACACCAAATTTTTACTCGAAGTTTATTAGGGGACGTTTGGAGTATATGCTTGGTATTCAGTCTATGGACGGCTTTCTTGCTCAATACAAATGGGAAGGCAGGGGTGTGGTAGAACAGTCGCTGAATTTAACAGATAATCAAATAGTTGCTATAATGGAGCAGCTGGAATATCTCTATCTGCCGAAAAACAGATATTATCTCTACAGTTTTTTATACAAAAACTGCACTTCGGAGCTTCGCGATCTTATTTACCCTCATCTGGAGAAAACTAAAGAACTTAAAACAACTTCGGCTGCTACAACAGACAGAGAGCTGATTAACTCGTACATATCGGGGTGGACAAAATTCGGGATTAATCTTATTTTAGGATCAACTCTCGACAAAGATATTGATCTGTATCAAACTATGTTTTTGCCTGATAATCTGTTTGATATAACTGCAGTCGTCAGCAATGGTGATGTTCCCCTGGTAGGTAGTGAAACAGTTTTAGTGCCTTATAGCGAAAAATCCAATCCATCTGTGATTTCCGCTTTTTTTTCGCCGGTTTTGGTTTTGTTGCTGCTATCTGTTCTTATGGTTTTAATCCACTTTAAATGGAAGAAGTTTGCTGTAGCAGATAATGTTTATATAGGAGCAATCGCTTTTTTGGGTATAGTTCTTTCAGGAATAATACTTATTACAGAACACAGAGAGTTATACAGAAATTTTAATTTGCTATGGTGCAACCCACTGTTTGCTTTGTTGGTTGTTAGTTCATTAAAAGGGTGGAAAAAAACAGAGAGAGCACTTTCGGTACTCTCCCTGATATCACTGATAGCTGTGTTTATTGTTTGGTTACTCGGTGTTCAGTATGCCGAGCCGGGCTTTATTATTATTGCTTTTACTCTCTTTTTTCTTTGCGTAATGCGCATTATAAAGAGATACGGATAGTGCGCCCGGGAGTAATGTTTATTCTTCGCTGATTAATCAGACGGCCTCTGTGGTAAATTTTAATATCGTGCCTTCCTGTTCTTAGTTTAATCTCCCTTACTCTGAAGTTGTAGCGGCGATAGTCGTGGTTAATATTATAACGGCTTCTGTCGTTAATTACCACAGTTACTTTGTCGAACCGGGGATTATCCTTTACAAGCACTACATATCCGAATGCTTGTTGATTGGCCTGAGGAGGGCGTCCGGAAGGATATGGCCTGCCGGGCCCCGGTTGTGGGCCGTAAATTACAGGTGCACAGCTACCTATTGTAAAAATCAATGCCAGTAAAAACAAGTATTTTCTTTTCATAACAATTTATTGTTTAGTCATACCAAATTTTTCCAGAAGAGCTTCGGGGCGTGGGTCTCTGCCACGGAAGTTTCTGTAGAGGACATCTGCATCTGTAATATTACCTTTCGAAAGGATATTCTCACGGAACAATTCAGCTACTTCTTTATTAAAAATGCCTTTTTCTTTAAAGAGTGAAAAGGCATCAGCTTCCAGAACCTCTGCCCATTTGTAGCTATAGTAGCCGGCTGAATATCCTCCGGAGAAGATGTGTCCGAATGAAGTAGAGAAACAAACCGAATCGACATCCGGCAAAATTTGTGTTTTGGCAATAGCTCTCTTTTCAAAATCAACTATATCGTCTATCCCATCAGTTGTTGTAAGGGAGTGCCAGGCCATGTCGTTTAAACCGAAAGAGAGTTGCCTTACATTGTTATACCCGCTAAGATAGTTTCTAGCTACAATTAACTTATCTATCAGCTCTTCCGGGATTGGCTCCCCTGTTTGGTAATGAGTGGCAAAAGAGTTAAGAAACTCCTTTTCGGTAGCCCAATTTTCCATTATCTGAGAAGGAAGCTCAACAAAGTCTCTCACTACATTTGTTCCTGTCAGTGACGGATACCTCCCTTGTGCAAATATTCCGTGCAAGGCGTGTCCGAACTCGTGCAAAAGAGTGGTTACCTCGTAAAATGTAAGCAGCGACGGGCTCTCTTCGGTAGGTTTCGTGAAGTTTAAAACAAGTGAAACAAAGGGTCTGTATTCAGTGCCATTGTAAATGAACTGTTGCCTGTATGAGGTCATCCAGGCTCCACCTCTTTTCGAAGCTCTCGGGAAATAATCTACATAAAGGAGTGAAATAAATGAGTTATTACTATCGTAAACTTCGTAAACTTTAACGTCGGGATGGTACACAGGAATCTTGGCATTCTCTTTAAAACTTAGCCCAAACAGGGAATCGGAGAGGGCGAAAATAGCTGTCTCCACATTTTCGAGACGGAAGTAGGGCTTAAGCAGCTGGTCGTTTATTGCATACTTTTCGTTTTTATATTTCTCCGACCAGTATGTAAAGTCCCACGGCATTATTTTATCGGTAAAGCCATTATTTACAGCGTACTGTTGTATCTCTTCTATCTCTTTTTTAGCATAGGGCAGCGTTCCTGCAAGAAGTTGGTCAAGAAAAATTTCTACTCTCTCCTGAGTGCCGGCCATATTCTCTTCCAGAACATAAGCTGCATGAGTAGGGTAGCCGAGCAGGCGAGCCCTCTGAAGGCGTAAATCAACAATTTTCTTAATGTTTTCTCGGTTGTCGAATTTGTCGTAAATAGATTTTCCGTTATAGGCCCGCCACATTTTTTCTCTTAGCTCTCTGTTGCTGCTGTATTGCATGAAAGGGCCATAGCTTGGAATGTGAAGGGTAAAAACCCATCCCTCCAGACTCCTCTCTTTTGCTTCGGAAGCTGCAGATTCTGTGACAAATCCGGGAAGCCCATTTAAAAGCGTAGTATCGGTTATATGGAGAGTAAAGTCATTGGTTGCCGAGAGAACATTCTGTCCAAACTGCAAAGCCAGCATCGACAGCTCTTTGTTAATTTCCCGGAACTGATCTCTCTCTTCTCCCTTTAAATTGGCTCCGTTACGGGAGAAACTCTTGTAGGTTTCGGTTAAAAGACGCATCTGTTCGGTGTCAAGACCAAGCTCCTCTTTTTTCTCATAAACGCTCTGTATCCGTTCAAAAAGCTTTTCATTAAGAATAATATCGTTTGAATATTCAGATAAAAGCGGCGACACTTCAAGAGCTATCTCCTGCATTGTGTCGTTTGTATTTGCGTAGTTGAGATTAAAAAAAACAGCACTGACAGCGTCCAGCTGCTTACTTGCAAATTCGAGCGATTCAATTGTGTTTTCGAAAGTTGGCTCTTCGGTGTTGTTAACTATAATGTTTATTTGGGCCCTGGCTTCTGTAAGAGCTGCCTGAAAGGCAGGCATAAAATGGCTGTTCTCTATTTTGTCGAAGGCAGGTGCTTCATATGGATTATTTGATAGTACAATTAGCGGATTATTATTCATGTTATTGCTGCATGAGTTTAGTGTAAAGATAATGACGGCAATAACCGTTCCAGATTTTGAAATCATAAAATTTACTGAATTTGAATTACAAGATATTTTGTCTGCTCCCAGAAAAGTGTAGGGGTGACTATTTTAAGAACCTGCATACCGTTGAGGTCTGCTTCGAGTGTGTAGGTGCCGGATGGATGAATCGAAAGAATCTTAGCCCTCTTTGCATTAAGATTAATCTCCTGAACTTTGCGCAAATCAATTTTTACAAAAACCGACTGCTCTGCTTCGTAAGAGATTCTGGCCGAACGGAAGAGTCCTCCTTTGGTTAAAACACTTGCATTAATAAGTTCATCTTTGGTAGCAGCTATATAAAAGGCAGTATTCAAAAGTTGATCCTGAGTTGCAATAGTCTCTTTTTGATTCTCTTTTTCCTGACTTAATGACTCTACATCGCTTTTTAGGTTGGCTACTGTTTTGTCGAGCGTTGCTATTTGCTGAGTTTTTACTCTAAGTTGAGAGTCTTTTTCCTGCAATTGAGAACGCAAATCGTTAATTAAAAGGTTTTTTTCGTCCAGCTCGGTGGTTAGCGCCTCCAGCCTTTTTCTAAGTTGCGACGACTGAATGCGGTTGTCGTTTTTAAGTTTTTCGATTTGACTTTTGTAGCTTTGAATAGCATCTCCGATAGCGTTAATATCGGATTTCATCTGCTCGCGGGAGCTGTTTGTGAGTTCGCCTCCGGTCTGAGACTGAATAGTAAGTATGTTTTCGGCTTCGCGAATAGAGCGGAGGCCGTTTTCTACTTCGTTCAATGTTGCAAAGACCTCTTCGAGTTCGGCATCGGTGGAGTCTTTAGCTACAGTCAGAGAGTCTAACTGAGATTGAAGAGTTTTGTATTTTTTGGAGCTCTCGACGCAGGATACTACGGAGAAAACCATAAATAATACAATCAAATAACGGGTTATTCTTTTCATAATGCTAATTGTTAATTGTTTACATGAATTTGTTGAGGGGAAATTATGTGTCAAATGTATGTAATTATTTTATTC
>CAYGGD010000035.1:0-16472 GCA_964349315.1 uncultured Muribaculaceae bacterium | reverse complement strand
ACATTAGTTCATAAATATTTCTATATTTGCAGAACAAAATTAATATAATTATGAAAATAATAGCTGTACCTACAACGGGTGATATAGTTGACGACCATTTTGGTCATTGCGATTTCTATACAATTTTCAAAATTGATGATGGTAAAATCCTTGGAATAGAAAGATTCTCTTCTCCTCCCGGGTGTGGGTGCAAAAGTAATATCGCTCCCATTCTGAGAGATATGGGTATCTCAGTTATGTTAGCCGGTAATATGGGGCAGGGTGCTCTTGATGTTCTTAAAAATGTTGGAATTGATGTTGTCCGAGGGTGCTCCGGAAAAGTCGAAACAGTTGCTTTGGAATATCTTAACGGTAATCTGACAGATTCCGGCACTGGTTGTGCAGAGCATACGGCGCACCATGGAAACTCAGGACATCACGGGTGTCATTAATCTTTTGATTCCGGATTTTTCGGTACCGGAGGTTTTGATACAGGAGGTTTGATTTGCTTTTTTACATTAAAAGCATTCATTCCTCGGGCTCCTCTTTCAATCTCAAATTCTACGATATCGTTTTCTTCGATTCTTTCAAGAGTTCCGTTAATGTGAACAAAGTATTTTTCAGGACTATTAAGTTCTTTTATAAAACCGAATCCTTTTGATTCGTTGAAGAACTCAACTCTTCCCTCTCTTACGGCGGGTTTCTCTTCTTTCTCTTTTTTAGGAACTGAAATTTCGATGTTTTCTGCTTTTATTTTTGCTTTATTTGCAGGATCGGACGGAGTGTCGCTTATGACTCCGTATTCATCTACAAAAGCTAGCATATTTTCAAGCCCTCCTCCCGGGGCATTCGCTTTTCTTTCCTCTTTTTTGCTCTGTTTTTCCCGTCTTTTGCTAAGTCTTTTTTTCTCTTTTTCTCTTTTGTTGAATGTTACTTGTGATTTTGCCATAGAGTGTATTTAACAGGGATATAGTGTATTTGATTGATTCCCATTTTGCAAAGTTAACAAATTATTTGCTTAAATTTGTTTTATACAAAAAATATGGATAAAAGAGTTTTATACAAATGAAAAAAAAATCGATTTTAATCATTGTAATGTGTTTGTTAATGCATTTCAATTATTCTTATGCTTCATCAGATGAAGCAAGATTGCTCAGATTTCCCGACATCAATAATGAATCTGTTGTTTTTTCCTATGCAGGTGATCTGTTTCTGGTTAACTCTGAAGGAGGTTTAGCGAGGAGGTTAACATCCCACATTGGATACGAGATGTTCCCCAAGTTTTCTCCTGATGGGAGTATGATAGCATTTACCGCTCAATACGATGGCAATACAGAGGTTTATGTGATCCCATCTCAAGGAGGAGTTCCGAAGCGTCTTACATTTTCGGCAACCCTTGGTAGAGACGATGTAGGTGACAGAATGGGTCCGAATAATATAGTTTTAGGGTGGACTCCTGACGGAAAGAGAATTCTTTACAGAACAAGAAGTTATACTTTTAACGACTTCACAGGTCAGTTGATGACAGTTCCGGCTGAGGGAGGTCTTCCTGAAAAAGTCCCTTTGAAAAACGGAGGATTTGCCTCTTTTTCTCCTGATGGAAGCAAGCTGGCATATAACTACATCTTCAGGGAGTTCCGGTCTTGGAAAAGATATACCGGAGGAATGGCAGACGATATAAGATTGGTTGATTTTAATACTAATAAATCGGTCAGAATAAGTGATAATATTTATCAGGATGTCTTTCCAATGTGGAATAGAGAGGGTGACAAAGTGTTTTATATTTCTGACAGAGACGGCTATATGAATCTTTACTGTTGGGATTCGAAATCTGGAGAAACAAAGCAACTTACAACCTATTCTGAATATGATATTAAGTTTCCATCCTCTGACGGAGAGTTTATTGTATATGAAAATGGCGGATACATCATTAAGTATGATATAAAGAAGGGCATTTCAGAAAAAGTTGAAATAAGGATTGCCGACGATATCGTTTATGCAAGGCCCGAGTGGAGGGATCTCTCTTCTTCTGTAAGGTCTTACTCATTATCACCGAACGGTGAAAGGGTGCTTTTAACTGCAAGAGGTGATCTCTTTTCGGTTCCTGTAAAAAATGGCGTAACATTTAATATTACCAATTCTAGCAGTTCAAATGATAAAAACGGCGAGTGGTCTCCTGATGGAAGGGGATTTGCCTATATTTCTGATAAAGAGGGCGAGTTTAATATCTACTATAGAGAGAACTCCACAGGCAAGGAGATGAGATTAACCGATATTAAAGGGTATATTTTTGGCTTTAAGTGGTCTCCCGACTCCAAAAAAATATTGTGGAGTGAAAAGATGAATACCTTAAATCTATTGGATGTTAAAACTGCAACTAATGAGGTGATAGAGAGGTCGGGACTTAGCCCGATTAATGATTATAACTGGTCTCCCTGCAGCAGGTATCTGGTTTACACAAGACCTCAGAGAGAGGCTTCTGTTGTTGTCCTTTACGACACAAATCAAAAAAAGAAAACGGAGATAACTGATACATGGTTTAGTTCAGGTCAAGGAAATTTCAGCAAAGATGGAAATTATCTGTTGTTTGTGTCAAACCGACATTTCAGCCCTACATACGGAAGTACTGAATGGAACCATGTGTATACCAATATGAGTAAAATATATCTCCTCCCTCTTTATAGAGATGGTCAGATCCCTTTTGCTTTGCTGAACGATACGGTTAAAATTGTTTCAGAAGCGGATAAAGGTGAGTCCGGAAAGAAGAGAGATGCAGAGCCTGCTCGTGAGATGTTTTTATCAGATATTGGTCCCCGAATAATTGAGATCCCGGTTGCTCCTTCGGTTTATTCTGGACTGCATATGATAGGAAATAGTGTATACTATAATTCTAGAAGAGGCTCTTTTGTATTTGATATAGATACTAAAAAGGAGACAGATTTAAAAGCGAGAATAATTTTCGGCCCCGGATACAGAAAGGCGCTTGCTTTATCGGCAGGTAAAATTCAGGTTGTTGATATACCAAAATCGGCTGTAAATATTAATAATCCGATGTCTTTATCAGGCGTAAAAAAGCTGGTTGATTACAGGAAAGAGTGGGAACAGATTTACAGTGAAACGTGGAGGCAGATGCGAGATTTTTTCTATGCCAAGAATATGCATGGTGTAAATTGGGATACTATATATGACAGGTATAAAGTTTTGGTTCCTCATGTAGCTCACAGATCCGACTTAACTTACATCATAGGGGAGATGATCGGCGAACTTAATGTTGGCCATGCCTACTCACAAAACGGAGAGAAACCTGAACCGGCAAGGGTTAATACTGGTCTTTTAGGTGCTGTGCTCTCAAGAGATAAATCGGGATTTTTCAGAGTTGATTCTATTATTGAGGGAGCTAACTGGACTAAGGAGACAAGATCACCTCTTACAATGCCGGGGGTAGATGTAAAAGAGGGGGATTATATTTTGGCGGTTAATGGCAGATTGTTAACCGAAACTGAGAATATATATGAATTTCTTGCTGGTACTGCAAATGTTATGACAGAACTTGAGGTAAATAACTCTCCGAACTTTTCGGGGTCAAGAAAAGTTTATGTCGAGCCATTGTCGGATGAGTCGGCACTATACTACCATAGCTGGGTGCAGAACAACATCAGGAAAGTATCTGAGGCAACGAATGGTGAGGTGGGTTACATACATATACCCGATATGGGGGTTACCGGTTTAAATGAATTTGTGAAGCACTATTATCCACAACTTACCAAAAAGGCACTTATTATTGATGACAGAGGTAATGGCGGAGGGAATGTTTCTCCTATGATTATTGAGAGGCTACTAAGAACAATAACCTACTTTACCATGCACACTAATCAGAGTGAGGGCTCATTGAATCCCGTTGGTACTTTCCATGGACCAAAAGTGTTGCTGGTTAATGAATACTCTGCTTCTGACGGAGATCTGTTCCCATACAGATTCAAGCACTATAATATGGGAACAGTAATCGGAAGACGTACCTGGGGGGGAGTTGTCGGATATAGCGGAACTATTCCGGTTGTTGATGGGGGTTCGATTGTTACACCTTCATATGCACCGTTTGCCGAAGATGGAAGCGGATGGATTATTGAAGGAGAGGGAGTTTATCCTGATATTGATATTGAGAACGATCCTTATAAGGAGTTTATGGGGATAGACCAGCAATTGAATAAAGCTATAGAGGTAATAATTAAGGAGATGGAAAGTTTTGAATATAAGCTTCCTGTTATTCCTGAATTCCCGGATAAGAGCCCGGCCAGATAAGTACATGTCAATAAAAATAAAACGACACTTCAGTCAGGATGTTTAAAAAAATCTTATACTGAAGTGTCATTTTTGACTTTAGCGGTATGCGAAAGTAAACCATTAATTATTCACATACATATGCAGTATATTTTGTTTTGACAAGTTGCTGCTGATATCAGGATATTTTTTTTATAATCAGTATTTTGAAAAGAGGTTGTATCATTTTGTTTCACTATCCGTTATTGTTTTCGGCGTCGTTATTCTGAATTTTTTTCTGAATTTTACCTCTCATTGTCCGGATGCTCGACTGAGAACTATTTAGGAAATTTGCGATTTCTGTATTTGAGAGATTTTCCTGCGAAAGGATATAGATGATTTTCTCAAAGTCGGTCAGTTTGTTCAACTCCTCGATGTGTCCAAAAAGCTCTGCAAATTTATCTCCATTGGTAATAGATGAGAGAGATGAACGGGATGCAGAGTTGGCAATATCAATAATTTTATTTAAACTATCAAAGGTTTCGTTTGAAACTCTGCGTGTTCTTACTGCTTCAAGATAAACATTATCAATTAATTGTGGGAGTATGAATGAGCTTGATTTGTATATTTCTGATATAAGCCACAGGCATTTTCTGTCTTTCCCAATCTCCTTGAGAGCAGTTTCGGTATTATGCAGTTCATCCTGCAAAGACCTTAATTTAAATACAAAGAAGAGGGTCATAAAAAGCATTACTACAAAAATTGCAAAGATCATATTTAGGTGAATAGCCTTTTGCTTTGTAAGCATAGAAACCTGGTAATCTTTTTCATTTAAATCGAACCTTTTCTGAATCTCAAGATTTCGTATGCGGTTTTTATCACTCTCTGAGTCGAGATAGGATTTGTGTGCATTTTTGTACATCAAAGCAGAGTTTTGGTGCTCTCCCTTTTCATAATAGATTTCTGCGAGTAAACTGTAGTATAGATGTGTTTCCGAATCGTTTTTATTCGGGGGATAAGAGGTGGCTTTTATTGCGTAGTTCAGGGCGCTGTCGGCAATTCCGGTTCTTTTGTACAGAGAGGCGATTTTATAATAAGTTCTGGGGTAGTTAATAGATATTTCGGTGGTTTCTTCAATAGCAAGAATTTTTCTGAGATATTCTATTGCAATATAAGAGTCTCTCTTACTGGAATGGTATTTGAAAAGTGCGTTATATAAGTTGTATTCAAGATAGGGAGGTAGAGAGTCAATATCTCCGAAACTTGAGATGGAAATAAGGCATTCACTGTATCGTCCGAGAGTTAACTGCAATGAAAACAATTCAAGTGCCGAATTGAGGAATGCTGTGTTATTGTTAACAAGACTACTGTAATCCATGCTTCGTCTGATTGCCACTTCGGCCTGCGTAAACTCTGACTTTATAGAGTACAACCTTCCTAGATATAAAAAGAGTTTAGATGCGAGATTAAGGTCGTTAAAGTCGTTAAGTATGTATAGTGATTCTGCCTCTTTAATTGTACAGTAAGATGTTGAGTCAAATATCTCGCTACTGAAGTTTGCTATCGATTTGTACAAAAGAGAACGGCAAAGATTGTAGGAATCACCGGTTGTTCTAAACCATTCGGCTGTTTCCGAAGCAGATTCTTTATCGGAGTATTTGCCGAATTTGTGCTCATATGCTATAGAATAGAGTAATGTTTTATAGTGGTTGTCGGCCTGGGTTAACCCTTTGGATTCAAGACTGGCTGTGAAATTGATGACCTTATCCGGGTTTGAGAATAGAAAATTCTCCATACTCATGAGGTCTGCATTCAAAGAGGATTCTTTGTCATTATTAATTAAAGAGGTACATGAAAGCAATATCAAAGAGAAATATATAAGTAGTGTAACTTTCATAGGAAATAATTTGATTCGCAAATATAGTAATTAATCAGATTCTCTGCTTCGTTCATATAACTATTGCCAAAGATATTCAAATGGTTAAGGATATGGTATAGTTTGTAAATTCTCTCTCTTTTTTGCCATCCTGGTTGGAGCGGAAACTCATTATTATAGCATCTGTAGAAGTCGGCGGAGAATCCTCCGAATATTTTTGTCATTGCTAGGTCGGTTTCGCGATGTCCGTAATATACAGCACAATCTATCAGATAAGGAGAATTATTGATGCCGCATATATAGTTGCCGCTCCATAAATCGCCGTGAAGTAAAGAGGGTGCTTCAGCTACCTCTTCAAGAATATTATTAATGTTGTTCTCCGCTTTTCGGAATCTCTCAATAAAGGGTTGTGACAACAGTCCTTTTTTTTCTGCCATCATGTATTGAAAAAGGATTCGGTTATTAAAAAAAAACTCACTCCAGCTATGTTTCTCATTTTCTCTTGCAATGTTAATCTGAGGGTTTGTCCCGATGTAATTATTACTACGAAAACCATATTCCGTTGCATAGTGCTTGTGCATCCTTGCAAGTGACCGGCCCATATTGCAGAAAAAATGTGGGGTTACTTCGCCCTTAAGGATATATCGGGTTAAAATAAAATTATCTGACACTGCAATTACCGGCGGGGTATTTATTTCTTTGCAAGACTCTATCTCTTTTAAGCCTTCGGCCTCACAATAAAAAAAAAATCCGGGAGGACCTGTTTTAAGAAAGTAAGTCTCTCCGGTATCTGTTGTCAGTACCGAGTTATTGGGTGTTCTGTCGTTATTCAGACCCGAAACAATTTTGGTTCCGAGGACACTTTCAATTAAAGATTTCATTTGCCTAAGAAAAAATGCTATTTTTGGAGCTGAATTATTTGTGGTTATGAAGATAGTAAAAAGTCTTTTCTTTATTGTTATAATAGCATGTACAACGCTCATTGTATCTTGTGAGAAGAATCCTTTTAAGAGTGATGAATTCAATAGAGTTGTTCTTTTGTATATGGCAGCAAATAATAATCTGAGCAGTTATGCAGAATATAATATAGGAGCACTTAAAGAGGGGTACATACCGGAAAAAAACAGTAAGGATATACTTATTGTCTATCAGCATATGGCAGGAAGCAACCCGAGATTAGTAAGGTATTTTAAAGAGGATGGAGTTGTTAAGGAAGATCTTGTTACAGCCTACGATGATCAGAACTCCGCAAAGGGAGATGTCTTAAAAGCAGTTCTTAATAAGGTTAATATTGTTTTTCCGGCTAAGGAATATGGGTTAATCCTGTGGTCACACGCAACCGGCTGGTTGCCGGAAGGGTACTATGGTTCTTCTTTGAATGAGGCATATTTTAAGGATCCCTATGAAGGTCTTGTTAAAAGCTTTGGAGAAGACAGAGGCGTAGAGATGGAGATAAAGGAGCTAAAGGGCGCTCTTCCTTTCAAGTTCTCGTTTATCATTTTTGATTGCTGTCTTATGGGCGGGATTGAGACTATATACGAACTTAGGAACAAGGCAGATTACATAGTTGCATCCCCAACAGAGATTCTTGCTTATGGTTTTCCTTACAGAGAGGTAATATCCTCCCTGTTTAAGGCCAGACCCAACCTTCACGAGGCGTGTCAAAGTTTTTTTGATTATTATAACAATCAGTCGGGGGTTCACCAATCGGCAACAGTTTCATTGTACAGGACAGCTGATATTAAGGAACTTTCAGATGTATGCAAAACTATCTTTAACAATCGCAGAGAAAATATCTCTCAGTTAGATTTAAGTATTATTCAGCCATACTTCAGAATGAACAAAAGTTGGTTTTGGGATCTTGGAGATCTTATAGCCCAGATTTCTGAGCCAGATGAATATGAGATGTTTAAGACTGCCCTTGATAAAGTAGTTATCGCTAAATGGAACACTCCGTCGTTTCTGGATATAAATATCAACAGCTTTTCCGGAATTAGTACATATATCCAAAAACCGCCCAACTCTTTTCTTGACACATTTTATAAAGGATTCGACTGGAATATCGAGACCGGGATGGTAAATTAAATTTATCAGATTATTATTTTTTAGTATATTTGCGGCCTCCTAAAAAGAAATTTTTTGGTGCAATGGGGTCCGGACCGTCCGGATTTAGTAACACATTTTTATTATTTTTTATGAAAACGATTTCACTTAAAGGTCAATCCAGAGAGATTACCAAGAAAAGCGCATTAAACGAAATGAGAAGAAACGGTTTGGTACCGTGTGTTCTTTATGGTCAAAATGTAGAGAATCTTCATTTCTCACTTACTGCAAGAGATTTATTACAAATCTTAAACACTCCTAACTCATATATAATAGATTTGGATATTGAGGGTAAGGTTTATAAATCTGTGTTTCATTCAGCTCAGTTTCATCCCTTAACTGACGAACCTATCCATCTTGATTTCCTTTCGGTTTCTGAAGAGCGTCCGGTTGTTATCAATATTCCGGTTGTAATTACTGGTAACTCAGAAGGTGTCCGTCAAGGTGGAAAACTTATGCTAACAACCAGAAAAATAAAGGTTTCAGCATTGCTTAAGGATCTCCCTGACAATGTTGTAGTAAATATATCAACCTTAAATATTGGTAAATCAATTTTTGCAGGCGATATTAATGTAGAAGGAGTTCAAATCCTTACACCTAAGTCTGCTATTATATGTACTGTTAAAATGACTCGTGCAGCAATAGGTGCCGCCGCTGCCGCCGCCGCCGCTGCTGCTTCAGATAAAAAATAGAACCTTGAGGGAATGAGCTATCTAATTGTCGGTTTAGGAAATATCGGAATTGAGTATGCTGATACCCGCCATAATATAGGATTTATGGTATTGGATGCCTGGGCTCGGGCATCCAATATTGTTTTTAGCAGTTCAAGATACGGGGATGTCTCTGAATGTAGGTTCAGAGGTAAAAAAATTATTTTACTCAAGCCCTCGACTTATATGAACTTAAGTGGAAAAGCGGTTAACTACTGGCTTCAGAAGGAGAAAATCCCGATTGAAAATATGTTGGTGGTAGTTGATGATCTTGCTTTGCCTTTAGGGACTCTCAGAATGAGAAAACAAGGAAGCGACGGAGGACACAATGGATTGAGAGATATAGCAGATACTCTGGGTACAACAAATTACTCGCGACTGAGACTTGGAATTGGAGGTGATTTTATGCGAGGGATGCAGGTGAATTATGTTCTCGGAAGCTGGGACGACCAGGAGCAGAAAATTTTACCGGATATATTGAATAAATCTGTTGGTGCTGCAAAATCTTTTGTAGCAATCGGTCCTGACAGGACAATGAATCTCTTTAACACAAAATAACCGAAAATGAGCAGGCTTGATAAGTTTTTATGGTCGGTCAGACTCTATAAAACCAGAGGAGATGCAGCTGACTCTTGTAAGTCGGGAAAGGTAAAAGTGAATGGATTAGAGGCAAAGGCCTCCAAAGAGGTATCTGAAGGAGATATCATTGATGTAAGAAAGATAAATATAAACTACCGATACAAGGTATTAGCCCTGCCAAAGAACAGAATTCCCGCAAAGCTTGTCACAGACAACATAACAGACCTTACTCCTGAAGAAGAGCTGGCTAAGTTGAATGTTCCCAAAGAGAGTGTTCGCATTTTTAGAGAGAGAGGGAGCGGACGCCCTACAAAAAAAGAGAGGAGGGATCTTGATTCACTGATGGAGTTATCTCCAGAAGAGAACATTGGCCCTCAATTTTAAAATCACCCAAATGAGCAGGAATTAATATACTCTCTCCTTTATTGAGAGTATACATCCTTTCGCCGGATAATATTGTAGCTGAGCCATTACAGATATAAAATATTATAAAAGTATCGTTGTCATTGCCCTCTGAATTGTAATCGGAGTTTATGGATTTGGTCTGAATATTAAAGTAGGGTGTGCTGATTTCGCCTTTGGTGTTAATATGGTCGGAAGAATCGGTTTTATTTAAATTTACACAGTCTATAGCTAAGTCAATATGGGTCTCTCTCGCCGTTTCAGGATTGTTTTCTCTTCCCCAGTCGTAAACTCTGTATGTAATATCAGATACTTGCTGGATCTCTGCAACTAAGATTCCCCCGGAGGCTGAATGCAGTGTCCCAGGCGGAATATAAATCAGAGTGCCTTTCTCAGGGCTTATTACATTAAGATCATCTTTAATTTTGCCATTTTTACAGTTATCATAAAACTCCTGAGCAGAAAGACTCTTATTTAGACCGAGATAAATTTTTGCCCCGGGCTCACTGTTAAGAATATACCAGCACTCTGTTTTTCCGTAGCTATTGTGCCGTTCAATGGCGGTTTTATCGTCAGGATGCATTTGAAGAGAGAGGCTCTCTTTAATATTTATTGTTTTAATCAGAATAGGAAATTCGTTTCCGAACTGTTCGTACACTTTGTCGCCCACAAGGTCGCCGAGGTAGATTTCAACAAGGTCGTTCAAATTGTTTCCTGAAAGGAAACCCTCTGATACTATTGATATATCATCCTGAACACCGCTGATTTCCCAGCTTTCGCACCCCCAGACTCTCTCTTTAATAATCGGGGTGAATTTTAACGGATATAGTTTTGACATAATTTTTATTCATTAAATAAATAACTCCGGCACTAAACAGAATCGATACTACATAAACGACAAAATAATAAGACTCGGGAATAAGGTCTATGTATCCATAATGGGCAGGTATTTCCGGAAAAAATACGGTTACAATATATGAGAAGCCGTTATTAACAAAGTGTATAAAAATAGCTGCCCATAAAGAATGTGTTTTCCAATAAACCCAACCCATTAGTGCCCCCAGGATAAAAGCCGGTATCGCCTGCCATGGATTAAGGTGCATAATTGCAAACATCAGAGACGACCAGATAATTGCTTTGGCTGGTGAAAGTCCATTTGTAAGCAGTCCCCGTAAAATAATACCTCTGCAAAAAACTTCTTCCAGAAGAGGTGCAAAGATCACAACAGCGAGAAAACCGCTGATTTTATTATCCTGAATTTTATTTATAAAATTGATTAGGAAGTCGGGAACACCCATCCAGTGAGTCAAAGGTTCGGAAATAATATTGATTGAGAAAACAAGTGGGAGTAATAAAATGAAAGTAAGTATTTTACCGATTTTTCCAAAATCCGGGGAATTAATTTCTGAAAAAGACTCTGTTTTACCAGCTTTAGATTTACTAATATAGTAAATGGCAATAGCAGGGGGAATAAAGAGAACCGGGTAGGTTAGCATCTCGACTGAACCGCTCATGGAGGGAGATGTGAGTAGCACTATAATATTAATAAAGGCAGCTAAAAGAGATCCGGCAACCACCAGTAAGGCAATTAGCAGCCAGCTTTGAGACAAATCAGGATGGAAGTTTTTAACCATTTTAATTTTATTGGAAAAGGGGTGAGGGATAAAAGCCACGGGAACACATTTCATTTATCTTTTTGGCAACAATGGCTTTATCTTCTTTGTAAGTGACCCCGAACCATTGGTCGGGCGTAGATAGCACGCGGCATCTTGCGTAGCCCGAACCCAACAGGGTATTTACCATAAAAGGAATATAAAATTCTGCTTTTTCCTCATTAATATTTGATTTTAAAAAAGCTAAAAAGAGCTCTTCTCCTTTTTCGAAAATATCCGGAGTGAACCCCCACATATTCATGGATACATAAGCAGAGGACGAAATAATAACTCTATCTCCTGTTCCGTTTGTTCCGAAAATTGTTCCTCCCTCTTTTTTAATATTGTGGTGCTCCTCAACTGAAGTGAGGCAGTTGTCAATATCCGTGGTGCATACTCCTCTTGAAACGGTTCCGGATTCGGAAAGGGTGTTACCGGCCTGAAAACCCACCATAGCAAATACACCTTTTTTTGATTTAAGGGTTTTAAGGTGTTCAGCAATTATTTTATAAGAATTTTTTCCGTAATAGTCATCTGCGTTAATAACGGCAAAAGGGGTGTTAATCTGTTCTTTGGCAGCCAGTACGGCGTGTCCTGTTCCCCAGGGCTTACTTCTGGTGTTTTCTGCCACAAAGTTCCCCGGTAATATATCTGGTTCCTGTTCTGCAAAACCGATGGATATACTTGCGCCATACCTCTCAATTATTTTTTGTTCAAACTCTTTTCTGAAGAAGCTCCTTACTACAAAAACAACTTTGCCAAAACCGGCTTCAATTGCGTCATATACAGAGTAATCCATAATTGTTTCACCATTAGGGCCCATACTTTCAAGCTGTTTAAGCCCTCCGTATCTGCTTCCCATTCCTGCAGCCAGTACCAGTAATGAAGGTTTCATGTTAATGCCGGGTTTTATTTTATCTATCCTACAAAATTATTATTAATTTTGTAAAAAGCAGAAGATTTTGAAGATAAGGGAGAGTTTGAAGAGAATTGGTAGTTCCGGATTGGTGAAAATTATTCGGAACAAGTATCTTATTGCAACTTTGGTATTTGCATTGTGGGTTACCTTTTTTGACTCAAATAATATTATTCAGTGGTCAAAAGTTGTTCTGAATATCTCAGAACAGGAATCTCAAAAAAGATATTACAGAGAATCAATTAAAGCAACTGAAGAAAAACTTAATGAGTTAAGCTCTAACAGAGATTCTCTGGAAAAGTTCGCCCGTGAGCAATACCTCTTTAAAGAGGAGGATGAAGATATTTTTATTGTTGAGTGGGGAAAGTAAGCAAGTCTCTCAGGTCTTCTGATTCATATGTCGGGCCTCCGTCACATGGAATCGATTTGTAGTTATAAAAGAACTGGTCTATACCAAATATCATTGCCCCTTCGATGTCGTTGGTAAAGTCGTCTCCAACCATTATTGCACTGTTTTTTTCTCCTCCGATACTGTTTAGTGCCCGCTTGAAAATTACAGGTGAAGGCTTGTGAACACCTTGTTCTTCAGAAACTAATACTGCTTCAAAAAATTTGTCCAATTTGCAATTGCTGATTTTTTTGTATTGAACCTCTTTAAATCCGTTTGTAATAATTGCCATTTTAACTCCCCGGTTATAAAGCTCCTCTAAAACCTCAAGTGAATGAGGCATAAGGGCTGTCTGCTCCGGCATATTTGAAAGATAGGCTTCTCCCATCTGCTCTGCAAGCTTCAGATTGTGAATTCCAAATAAGGAAAGAGTTTCCTGAAATCTTTTCCATCTGAGGTGCTCTTTTGGTATTTCTCCGGCTTCGTATTTGGCCCATAATCGGTGATTAACAGATTCGTATGCTTTATAAAAATCGGATTTCTTTACACTATTCAGGTGAAAGGAGTCGATTAATGAAAAAATATTATTGCGGGCATTTGTATCGAAATCCCAAATTGTTCTGTCAAGGTCAAAAAGAAAGTATCGGTATTCTTTTTTAAGCATAGAGTTTACTTTGTGTAGTAGTCAATCATTTTATTAATGGCATGCTGGCAAACCGGACAAAAGCCCTCCGCTGTGTTCGATTTCATTCGGCAGTCCAATGCGGGTCTGTAGATCCCTTTTGACATATAACCTCCTCCTTCAAATACTCCTGTCACATTTTTGTATTCCGGCTCATTAGGAGTGGGGAGGGGAGTGCCGGGTGTAACCAGATGTTTCCATTTAGAGCAGAATTTTACGAGAGTTGTAAGATTTGGCTCCCAGGGTTCGTTGTTAAGGTTGTAAAAATTATCGTATGCAACTTCTGAAGAGTAGTATTCATCACCCAAACCTGCAAAACTATGGCCGAGTTCATGAACAAAGACTTCTGCAGAAAGAGGATGGTCGGCCATGCTTAGTCCGTAAAAATTGTATATTCCGCCGCCTCCATACTTTTCTGTGTTTACGATTATATAAAGAAGGTCGTAGTGCGATTGAGAAGCTGCTTTAGCTATACGAGTGTGATCGGGCGCTGTTAAGTATCTTTCAATATCAAAAGTGTAAAAATGGGAGTTCATAGCGGTACGCCGCCATATGTTTTCGTGTGGAATATCTGTTCCAGGATCTTCTGAGTCTGACATGAGAATCCAGATATTAAAATCTTCCTTTCTCGATTTATATGGATTGATATCGAAGAGATAAGAGATAAATCTC
Organism: uncultured Muribaculaceae bacterium; assembly: GCA_964349315.1. Lineage (GTDB taxonomy): Bacteria > Bacteroidota > Bacteroidia > Bacteroidales > UBA932 > Bact-08. The sequence continues at coordinate 2,256 of CAYGGD010000035.1, read as the reverse complement.
TCTGCATCTTTTCTGAACTTAGGTATTTGATCTTGAGTGTATCCCTCTGCAACAAACAGGAGGTCTACTTTATTTGACGGGTTGCCGTTGTATAAAAGAGTATCTGTCTGATAAGCGGTCTCTATTTCGCGGATTATAAACTTATCCTCCGGTATAACAGGAAACCTAGAAATCTCAACAAAATGTCCGGTTTCCTTATCTCTTTCCAAAAATACAAGCCGGGCTGAGTCTCTAGGGAATGGCATAGTGTACGAACTTGAAAAAGATCTTTTAATTTCCCTGGCCTCTGAAGTTGTCCTCCATTCCTGAAAAAGGCTATTGAATCCTTTGGAGAAAATTATCTCATCTTTATTGTTTATAAGCCGGAATTGATATTCTCCATAGTCAAAGGGGTCGGTGAGGTTATTGACAGAGCCGCTCCACTGAGGTTCGGCATTCATCGATACCAGGTAAACATTTTGTGTAGATGAGTTACCGGCAAAGACTACATCAACTCTAAGCCGCTGTCCGGTAAAATTTTTATTATAATAATCACTGGCAGATAACGGGATTGAAATAAAAAGCAGAAATGCTGTTAAGAGTAACATATAATAACTATTAAATACCTGTATAATTGTGAGGGGTTATATTCTTGAGCTCCTCTTTAATCAGATTAGATACATCAAGAGATTCAATAAACCGCATAATGCTCTCCTTATTGATATGCTGGTTGATTCTGGTGAGATCCTTAAGTGCTTCATATGGTTTGGGGTAGCCCTCTCTTCTCAGAATAGTTTGAATCGCTTCTGCAACTACAGCCCAGTTGTTATCAAGATCTCTCTCCAGTGCTTCGTTGTTAAGAATTAGTTTATCGACCCCTTTTAGAATAGATTTAAGTGAGATAATTGTGTGTGCAAAGGGTACGCCAATGTTTCTTAGTACGGTTGAGTCAGTAAGGTCTCTTTGAAGTCTTGATATTGGTAACTTGCCTGAAAGGTGCTCGAAAATTGCGTTAGCTATTCCAAGATTTCCCTCTGCATTTTCGAAGTCAATAGGATTAACTTTATGTGGCATAGCCGATGATCCAACCTCACCCTCTTTAATTTTTTGCCTGAAATACTCCATAGAAATATAGCTCCAGATATCTCGGCAAAAATCTATCAATATTGTATTTATCCTTTTTAGCGAGTCAAAAATAGCTGCGATGTTATCGTAGTGTTCTATCTGCGTGGTAGGATATGAGCGTTTTAATTTAAGTTTTTCGTTTATGAAATTGTTGGCAAAAGAGTTCCAATCGATATCAGGATAGGCGGCATTATGGGCATTAAAATTTCCGGTTGCTCCTCCGAATTTTGCGGAGTGAGGTACAGATTCTAATAAAGAGAGTTGCTCGGTGATTCTTGCAGTAAATACAGCCATCTCTTTTCCCAAACGGGTAGGAGATGCCGGTTGACCATGAGTTCGCGCAAGCATAGGGACATCTTTCCACTGCTGTGACAGGAAAGTCAGTTTTTCGATGAAGGTGTTGATAAGAGGGATATACGATTGCAAGATTGCATCTTTTAGAGAGAGAGGTACAGCACTGTTGTTAATATCCTGTGAAGTCAAACCAAAATGGACAAACTCGGAGTATCCGGATATATTCAACTGTTCGAACTTGCTTTTTATATAATATTCAACTGCCTTAACATCGTGATTGGTAGTTTTCTCAATGTTCTTAACCTCTAAAGCGTCGTTCTCGTTGAATGTTCTGTAAATATCACGCATTTTCTCAAAAAGAGAGGTGTCGAATTTATCAAGTTGAGGTAATGGTATTTCGCATAAAGAGATAAAATATTCAATCTCAATAATCAGCCGGTATCTGATAAGGGCATGTTCTGAGAAGTATTTTACAAGTTCTTCTGTTTGGAGTCTGTATCTTCCGTCAACAGGTGATATTGCCGACAAATTTGAATTGTACATATGTTATCTGTTTTGTGTTATCATTTGGTGTAATAGCTCAATTTGCTTTGCCTCTCTTACATCGTGAACTCTGAGAATATCGGCTCCGTTATGCAGAGCAGTCAGGTGCAGAGCAGAGGTAGCATTCAGAGCCTCTTCGGGTTTTATGGAGAGAAGCTTATATATCATACTCTTTCTCGATATCCCAACCATTACCGGGCAGGTTATATTACCAGCTTTAAGCTTAAATTCACTAAGGTTGTTTAGCAGACGGTAGTTTTGATTAATATCTTTTGCAAAACCAAATCCGGGATCGATTATTATCTCTTTAATACC
>CAYGGD010000034.1:0-16718 GCA_964349315.1 uncultured Muribaculaceae bacterium | reverse complement strand
GCGAAAGAAAACCTTTCGACCGCGAAAACAGACCGTTTGATCGCGAAAGAAAACCATTTGACAGAGAAAACAGGCCATTCGATCGTGAAAGAAAACCGTTTGACAGAGAAAGAAAACCGTTTGATCGCGAAAGGAAACCGTTTGATCGCGAAAGAAAACCTTTCGACCGCGAAAACAGACCGTTTGATCGCGAAAGAAAACCGTTTGACAGAGAAAGAAAACCGTTTGATCGCGAAAGAAAACCTTTCGACAGAGAAAGAAAACCGTTTGATCGCGAAAGAAAACCTTTCGACCGTGAAAGAAAACCGTTTGATCGTGAAAGAAAACCGTTTGATCGCGATAACAAACCATTCGAGAGTGAAAACAGACCGTTTGAGCGTGAGCGTAAAACATATTCAGACAAAGGGGCCTTTGAATTTAAAAGGAAACCATTAATAAGAGGAAGAAAGAGTAAGAACAATTTAGCTACTGCTAACAGCGACGGATTAATCCGTCTGAACAAATTTATTTCCAATTCAGGAGTATGCTCCAGAAGGGAAGCTGATGAATACATTGAAGCAGGACTGGTAACAGTTAATGGAGAGGTTGTTAGTCAGTTAGGCGTAAAAGTCTCTTTTTCAGATGATATCCGTTTTAACGGAGAGAGAATGAAGGGTGAAGAGAAGGTTTATATCTTGATGAACAAACCAAAAGACTATGTCACTACTTTGTCTGATCCAAATGCAGAAAACACTGTTATGGATTTGATAAGAGGGAAGTGTAGTCAAAGAGTATATCCGGTTGGAAGACTCGACAAAATGACAACAGGGGTACTACTTCTGACAAACGACGGTGAGATGGCAGAAAAACTCACTCATCCCTCTAATAATCATAAGAAAATATATCATGTCTTTCTTGATAAAAATCTATCAGGTAGCGATTTCGATGCTCTTCTTAAAGGGATAACTCTGGAGGATGGGCTTATTTTTGCCGATGCTCTTTCTTATGTAGATGAAGAGAAAGATCAGGTAGGACTTGAAATTCATTCCGGTAGAAATCGTGTCGTAAGAAGAATGTTTGAACATCTGGGATACAAGGTTAAGAAGCTTGACAGAGTATTTTTTGCAGGATTAACAAAAAAGAATCTCAAAAGAGGTCAATGGCGTTTTCTTACAGATCAGGAAATTGGTGTTCTCAAGATGGGAGCCTATGAATAGTCAGAAAGATAACTCTACTACACACAGATCAGGATTTGTCAACATTATAGGTAACCCTAATGTTGGCAAATCTACTCTTATGAATGCGCTTGTTGGCGAACGATTATCGATTGTTACAGCCAAAGCTCAAACAACAAGACACAGAATCATGGGTATAGTTAACGGAGATAACTACCAGATCGTATACTCCGATACTCCGGGCATACTGCAGCCAGGTTACAAATTGCAAACAAGCATGATGAGTTTTGTTAAAGGTGCAATTTCTGATGCAGATATTATTTTATATGTTACAGATGTCGTTGAAAAAAGGACTAAGAATATTGAATACCTTAAAAAACTGGAATCAAGCTCTACTCCTGTTCTTCTGGCCATTAACAAAATTGACCTTTCTAATCAATCTGACTTAGAAGAGATATACAGAGAATGGAAACAGCTGTTACCTGCTGCCGAAATATTTCCAATTTCAGCAACTGAAAAATTCAATCTGGAACCTCTATTCAGCCGGATTGTTGAACTGCTACCCGCTAGTCCTCCCTGGTACGATAGAGATATTTTCACCGACAGAAATCTCAGATTCTTTGCAAGTGAAATTATTCGTGAGAAAATTTTAATCAATTATAATCAGGAGATACCCTATTGCACTGAGGTAGTTATCGAAACCTTTAAAGAAGAGGAGAGCATCTACTATATTGATGCTATTATCTTTGTAACCAGAGACTCCCAGAAAGGCATCCTAATCGGCAAAGGGGGGAGTGCTCTGAAGCGAGTAGGAACTCAGGCCAGGAAAGATATGGAAAGCTTTTTTGAAAAAAAGGTATTTTTGCAGATATTTGTAAAAGTAAATCCGGACTGGAGAGAAGACGAAAATAAACTCAGGCAGTTCGGCTACATTCAGGATTAAAACATGTATTATACCCAATAATGAGTAACCCGGATATTGATTTTGATTTCGCGGAGGAGGAACCTTTAAACGATTCCGAAATCCAGGAGAGTAGTAAATACGACAAACTTATTAATGAGGGAGACAAAAGGTACAAGCTTACAGGCATGTACAAAGAGTGGTTCCTCGACTATGCGTCATATGTTATTCTCGAAAGGGCCGTTCCTCATATTAATGACGGTCTAAAACCTGTTCAGCGAAGAATCCTCCATTCTATGAAAAGAATGGACGATGGGAGATTCAACAAGGTTGCCAACATTATCGGACATACTATGCAGTTTCACCCCCATGGTGATGCCTCCATAGGAGATGCTCTGGTTCAGATAGGCCAAAAAGATCTGCTTGTAGAGTGTCAGGGAAACTGGGGTAATCCTATAACCGGTGACAGTGCGGCAGCTCCCAGGTATATTGAAGCAAGACTGAGTAAATTTGCTAATGAGGTTCTCTTTAATCCAAAGACAACCAAGTGGATGAGATCTTATGACGGGAGGAATCAGGAGCCAATAAGTCTCCCATCAAAATTTCCTCTACTGCTTGCAATGGGAGTAGAAGGTATCGCCGTTGGACTTGCATCAAAAATTTTACCTCATAACTTTAACGAACTTATTGATGCTTCAATATCATACCTGAAAAACCAACCCTTCACTCTATATCCCGACTTTCCTACCGGAGGATTAGCAGACTGCACTAAGTACAATCAAGGGCTCAGGGGTTCAGTTGTAAAGGTGCGGGCAAGAATTATAAAGGTTGACAAACGAACCCTGGCAATTACAGAGATTCCTTTCGGGATGAATACCTCAAAGCTGATTGAGTCAATTTTAAAAGCCAACGACAAAGGGAAAATTAAAGTACGTAAAGTAGATGATAACACATCTTCAGGTGCCGAAATTGTTGTCCATCTTCACAACGATATATCTCCAGACAAAACAATAGATGCACTGTATGCATTTACAGATTGTGAAATATCAATCTCCCCTAATTCCTGCGTGATTATGGATAACCATCCGCACTTTATCGGTGTAGATAAGATTCTTGAATACAACACAAATCACACTCGTTTTCAGCTACAGGCAGAGCTTGACCTTCGTCTTTCCGAACTTGAAAATACATGGCACTACACCTCTCTGGAAAAAATTTTCTTTGAAGAGCGAATCTACCGTATACTGGAAAAGGAGGCAAAGAGCTGGAACGATCAGCTTTCTGAAGTAGAGGGAGAGTTAAAAAAATATGAGTCGAAGCTTAAACGGGAAATCACCTCAGAAGATGTCCTCAAACTGGTTGAAAAACCGGTTAGAAAAATATCTATGTTTGATGTCAAGCAGCTCGAAGAGACTATTCAAAAAACAGAATCAGAAATAGAAGATGTAAAGAATAATCTCGAACACCTGACACAGTACACAATTAAGTACTACACCCAACTGAAGAAAAAATATGGTTCATCATTCCCTCGTAAAACAGAGCTTTGCAGTTTTGAGACGATTCAAGCTACTAAGGTGGTGGCAGCCAATGCTAAATTGTATGCCAACAAAGAAGAGGGTTTTATAGGAATGGAGCTTAAACGGGACGAAAATGCCGAGTTTGTATGTGAATGCTCAGATATAGACGACATTATAGTATTTCTAAAAAATGGCAAGTACCTTGTTACAAAAATCTCTGAAAAACAATTTGTCGGCAGAGGCATAATTCATGTTGGCGTTTTTATCCGAAACGACTCCCGAACCATATACAATACCATTTACCGCAATGGCAAAGGAGGAGAGGTTTATGTTAAAAGATTTGCTGTTACCGGAGTCACCCGTGACAAGGAGTATGATGTAACACAAGGCAAAGAGGGAAGTCAGATATTGTGGTTTACAGCAAATCCAAATGGTGAGGGGGAGGTTCTTAAGGTATTTTTAAAACCCCGCCCAAAACTTAAAAAACTGATTTTTGAATTTGATTTCTCCACCCTTACAATTAAAGGGAGGGGATCGATGGGCAATATTCTGACAAAAAATCCAATTCACAAGATTCAGCTTAAATCTAAGGGAGCATCTCAATTCGGAGGACAACCGGTATGGTTCGATAAAGACATTAACCGGCTCAACACCGATTCAAGGGGACTCTTTCTGGGAGAGTTTCAACAGGGCGATCATATTCTTGTTATTTGCAAAAACGGCCAGTACTATACCACCAATTTTGATTTAAGCAACAGATATCAGGGAGATATTGAAGTTATCGAAAAACTGGATATTCATAAAATATTTACTGCCGTTTACTTTGACGGAGAGAGTTCTCTTTTTTATATTAAACGCTGTACATTCGAACCCAACGATAACACTGTCCAGTTCTTTATCAGTGAATCACCGGACTCCTACCTCCATAGCATCTCACAAGATAAGTATCCTCGTCTGGAAATTGAATTCTCAGGAAAACACAGTAAAAAATTGCCTGAAACAGTAAATGTTAACGATTTTATCTCTTGCAAAAGCTACAGAGCAAAGGGTAAAAGACTCACCAGTTACGAGGTTGAGCACATAACATTTGCAGATCCCCTGCCTGATGACTCAATAACAGAAGTTGTAACAAACGGAAACAGTGAAAACCACTCTGAAGAAGAGAAAGACGACTCTCCTACTCTTTTTTAAAAATTAACTCCATGATTATTACTCTAACAGGTTTTATGGGTGTTGGCAAAAGCACAATTGCCAACTCACTGGCTAAACACCTTTACTGCAAGAGCGTCGATCTCGACAGACTCGTAGAATCTGATTACGGCAAAGCAATAGGAGAGATATTCCAAATCGGCGGAGAGAATCTCTTTAGAGAACTTGAGGAGAAATCTCTGGAAAAGTTAATCTCAGGTAACAGAGAAAAAGTATTGGTTATATCACTGGGAGGAGGAGCATTAATCTCCCCCAAAAACAGGTTACTAATAAAGCACCACACTTACTGTATATACCTCAAAGCATCCGGAGAGACCCTATATAAAAGACTTATTGCTAGCAGAAAAAGCAGACCTCTAGTTGCCGAAGAGAAACCGGGAGCACTTATCGAAACTATAAACAAACTGTTTGCAGAGAGAGAGGAGGGTTATATATCTTGTGCAACATTAATTGTAGATGCAGACTCCCTCTCTGTTAAAGAGACTGTAGCTAAAATTATCTCTTCTATTTAAACGATTTAAATTGGCTCATCTATCAGCTTTATATCTCTCACTCTAAGCTGAATATTGGCTATCCCTCGATAATAATTTTCAGCTATTGAATAGCAGATATCAACCGGATTACCCGATTTTAAGTGTTCGAAATGTTCCGATCTGTTAAATGCAATTGCAGAAATATGCCTGTGAAAATCGTCTTCCTGAATTAATTCCAGCTTAAGATGTCCGGAGTCAGATCCAACTTTCCTTCCATTCCCGTTGTCATATACCCTCTCAGAGATAAAAACAGGAGAGAGATTCCCAGGCCCGAATGGCTGAAATTGCTTTAAAACATTAAAGAACCTAGGTGTAATCTGTCTGAAGTCGAGATAGGTGTCAATATTAATGACAGGGGTAAGAATCTCGTTTGTTATTTTGTTTGCTACAAAACTTTCAAACCTCTTTTTAAACAAGGGGTAGTTCTCCTCCTTCAGAGTAAGGCCTGCAGCGTACATATGTCCGCCAAAATTTTCAAGAAGATCAGAACAACTCTCAATCGCCTCATATAAATCAAATCCTGGAATACTCCTGGCCGAGCCGGTAATAAACCCATTAGATCTGCACAATACAATTGTAGGCCTGTAGTAATTCTCCACCAGACGAGATGCTACAATGCCTAGCACACCCTTGTGCCAGTCAGGATTATAAACTACTGTCGATTTTTTTCCTGCAAAATCGGGAACCAGAGCGGCCATCTCACTTGCCTCAAGAGTGATTTTTCTGTCTTCGTTTTTTCTGTCGTTATTGTGAGTATTTATTGTATCTCCAATAATACGGGCATCGTTGTCGTTTCTGGAAGTAAGCAAATCAACAGCAGTCTTTCCCGACTCCATTCTTCCCGCTGCATTTATTCTTGGCCCAATCTTAAAAACAATATCATCAATAGTAATCATATGCTTCTCCAGCCCCGACAATTTGATTATTGACAACAGACCTTTTCTTGGAGATTGGTTAAGTTGTTTTAATCCAAAATATGCCAACACCCTGTTTTCACCTGTAATTGAAACCAAATCGGAGGCAATACTTACAACCAGTAAATCAAGAAGAGGCATCAGAGTATCCAATGAAATCCCCTTGGTTAGGGCGAAGGCCTGCATAAACTTAAAGCCAACACCGCAACCCGACAAATCATCAAACGGATAGGAACAATCTGTCCTTTTAGGGTCCAGCACTGCACTTGCTTCGGGTAACCTCTCGTCAGGCAGGTGATGATCACACACAATAAAATCAATACCCAATTGTCTGGCATAGGCAATCTTTTCAACTGCTTTAATACCGCAATCTAGTGCAATTACAAGAGTAAAGCCATTTTCATGTGCCCAGTCAATTCCTTTGTACGAAATTCCGTACCCTTCGGTATATCTGTTTGGAATATAATAATCAAGATTCTCTTCGCCGAATTTGCGCAGATAGGAATAGACCAGCGAAACCGCAGTAGTTCCATCTACATCATAGTCACCGTAAATAAGGATCCTCTCTTTGGATGAAAGAGCTGTAGATAGTCTTTCCACTGCCCTATCCATATCTTTCATCAAAAAAGGATCGTGAAGCTGGTCGAGCTGAGGTCTGAGAAAAGCCCTTGCTTCTGCCTGACTTTTAATATTTCTTTGAACTAATAGATTTGCAAGAGTCTGATCTACACCGAGCTCCGCTGATAACTGCCTGACCAATGCCGGATTGCCGGGCTCTCTTACTATCCATTTTTTATCTATAGCCATATCCTCGCAAAGTTATTCATAAATTTTAAATGTTATTAAAAAAAATTACTTTTGTGGGTTAATTAAAATAATACATAGATGGAATTTACTGAGTTTAGCGAACAGGAGCAATTGAGAAGAGAGTCGGTAGCAGCATTAAGAAACATAGGGGTTAACCCCTATCCTGCTGAATCGTATAATGTAACCATAACAGCTCAGGAGATAAAAGAGAGATTCAAACCGGAGGAAAATAATCTAAAAGCTGTTTCTGTTGCCGGAAGAATCATGACCCGCAGGGTTATGGGAGCCGCCTCATTTATCGAAATTCAGGATAAATCAGGCAGAATTCAGGTATATATAAAACGGGACTCAATATGTCCGGGTGAAAGCAAAGAGCTTTATAATGTTGTTTTCAAAAAACTTATGGACATAGGTGACATTGTAGGAATCAAAGGAGATATTTTTATAACAAATGCCGGTGAAATCTCTGTTCACGCCTCTGAACTTAAGCTTTTAAGTAAATCATTAAAAGTACTACCTATTGTAAAGGAGAAAGAGGGACAACAGTACGATTCATTTACTGATCCCGAACAAAGATACCGAATGAGGTATGTAGATCTTATAGTTAATCCGAAGATAAGAGAGGTATTTATCAAGCGTACCGCAATAATGAATACTATGCGGCAATTTTTTAACGAGCACGGATACCTCGAAGTAGAAACACCCATACTACAACCAATACCCGGAGGAGCTGCAGCCAGACCCTTTATTACCCATCACAATGCTCTTGACATCCCGCTTTATCTTAGAATTGCTAACGAACTATATCTGAAGCGTCTTATCGTGGGTGGATTTGACGGCGTTTACGAATTTGCCAAGGATTTTCGTAACGAAGGGATGGACAGAACTCACAACCCGGAATTTACGGTTTTGGAAATATATGTCGCCTACAAAGATTACTTTTGGATGATGGAGTTTGTGGAAAAAATGATAGAAAGAGTTGCGAAGGATATTCACGGCAAAACTCTGGTTAAACTGGGTGATAAAGAGATAGAGTTTAAAGCCCCCTACAGAAGACTTCCCATGTTGCAGGCTATAAAAGAGTATGCAGGAGTTGATGTTACGGGTATGGATGAAAATCAGCTGAGAGAGGCGTGCAACAAACTCAATGTGCCAATCAATAAAACAATGGGTTCAGGAAAGCTAATCGATGCTATTTTCGGAGAGTACTGCGAACACCATCTTATTCAGCCAACATTTATAACCGACTATCCCGTTGAGACATCACCCCTTACCAAAAGACATCGCTCAGATCCCTCTTTAACCGAAAGGTTCGAGCTATTTGTTAATGGTAAGGAGCTTGCAAATGCCTACAGCGAGCTTAATGATCCAATCGAGCAGCTGGAAAGGTTCAAAGAACAGGTTAAACTTAAAGATAAAGGTGATGACGAAGCAATGTTCATAGATATGGATTTTGTAAGGGCTCTTGAATACGGAATGCCCCCTACATCGGGTATGGGTATAGGAATAGACCGGCTTACCATGTTTATGACCGATTCGGCATCTATTCAGGATGTGCTTTTCTTTCCGCAAATGCGCCCTGAAAGCAACTCCAGAAAAGAGCAGGAGGGCTCCTAATATTACCGCCTATGCATGCAAAAGAGATTTCATCCACAAACAACCCTAAAATTAAAGAGTTAATTTTACTAAGGGAAAAATCTAAGTATCGTAAGGTTCAGCAAAAATTTATTGTTGAAGGTAAAAGAGAAATCTGCGCTGCTGTAAAGTCTGGTTACTTTTTAGAGGAGCTCTATCAGTGCACCCAAATTTCACATGAAATCCCCGAAATTTTTATTCCTGAAAAGCTTTATCTAGTAACCCCCCATATCTACTCTAAGATTGCACTCCGGGACGCAACTGAAGGGTTAATTGCAATTTTCAAAACACCTGAAATAAAATTAGAGTCCGTTATCTTGTCCGAAAATCCTCTTATTATAGTTCTCGAAAGTGTTGAAAAGCCCGGGAACATAGGAGCAATATTAAGAACTGCTGATGCAGCCGGAGCCGATGCTGTAATTATTTGCGATTCCCTGAGCGACATATACAACCCTAATCTAATCCGTGCGAGCATAGGAACAGTGTTCAGTTGCAATGTGATAACATGCAGTTCTGAAGAGGCTTATCAATGGCTTTCAAAGAATAATATCTCAATTTTATCGGCACAATTACAAGACTCTAAACCCTATTATGATACCGATATGAAAGGGGGAACAGCCATTGTGCTCGGCTCCGAATCTGACGGTCTAAAATCTTTCTGGAGAGAGAGATCATACAAAAAAATAAGAATCCCCATGAACGGAATTGCCGATTCACTGAACATTTCAGTTACTGCTGCAGTTCTTTGCTTTGAAGCAATCAGACAAAGAAACATTAAATGAAAAAATTTGCACTTATCGGACACAATATCCGGAATAGTCTTAGCCCGGCACTATTTTCTGCAGCTTATAAAAGCGCAGATTTCAGCTACGGTCTTATTGACGATATTAGTGTTATCAATGCTTTCAAGAAGTTCTGCGAAAACAACTATGCCGGTGCAAATGTAACCTCTCCCCACAAAGAGAGCATCCTTCCCTTTTGTACAAAAACAGATGAAGTAACAAAATATATAGGAGCAACAAATTTGATATTAAAGGATGGGGGCGAAATCTTTGCCCGCAACACAGACTACCAGGGAGTCAAACAGCCCTTGATAAAGAGAACTCTGATTGGAGGCAATGCACTTATTGTAGGGGCAGGTGGTGCAGCAAAGGCATCCGTTGTCGCATTAAAAGAGCTTAATTACAGCATTACAATAACAAACCGCACTGCACAAAAGGCTAAAGAGATTGCTTCTCTGTTTAGTATTAACTGGTGCGAAATTGACGATTTACCATCTCTTTTATTGCAGCCGCATACTATTGTTTATACAATAGATGCTCCTATTTGCAAAATCGCCTCAACAAATCACATAAACAACATTATTTTCGAAGCAAACTACAAAACTCCTAACCTTAATACAATCGAGTGTAAAGAGTACATCTCCGGGAGAGAATGGTTGTTCTTTCAGGCAATTGAATCATTCCGGCTCTTCACAGGCATAAATCCCGACACAAATGGGATGTATGATTTAATAGATAATTGCTAATTTTTTTTATCTTTGTCTTTGCTTAAAAAAAAGAGATTATGTCTTTAAACAAGGTAATGCTAATTGGGAATGTGGGTAGAGATCCGGAGGTCCGACACCTTGCAAATAACTCATTAGTAGCTCGTTTCCCCCTCGCTACATCAGAAAAATTCAAAACAAAAACCGGTGATTTACAGGAACAGACAGAGTGGCATAACATTGTGTGCTGGAGGTCTCTGGCAGAAATTACCGAAAAGTATATTAAAAAAGGGTCTAAACTCTATATCGAGGGCAGGCTCCGTACCGGAAGCTGGATAGATAAAAACACCCAGGAGAAAAAATACTCTACCGAGATTTATGCCGATACAATAGAAATGCTGGACCGGGCCCCTGTAGAAAACAGACAACGGAAAGAGTCCGAAGAGGAGAGTCAACCCAATGATAATCTTTCGGATTTGCCCGATTCTGATGACTTGCCATTTTAACCTTTTAATTGAGAAGTATGAAAGTTGATGTTGTATTGGGGCTCCAGTGGGGAGACGAAGGTAAAGGAAAAATTGTTGATGTTCTTGCTCAAAATTACCCGGTAATTGCCCGATTTCAGGGAGGGCCAAATGCAGGTCACTCTCTTCAGTTCGAAGACAAAAAAGTTGTTCTTCACACTATTCCCTCAGGTGTTTTCAGAAAAAATACCCACAATATTATTGGTAACGGAGTTGTTATAGACCCCATTACATTCATGGAGGAGTGCAATAATCTGGAAAAAATGAATGTTCCGGTTAAAGAGAGAATTTTTATCTCCAAAAAAGCACATCTTATTCTTCCAACACACAAAATTATTGACGCTGCATCGGAGCAGGCAAAAGGGAGCGCAAAAATTGGATCTACACTTAAGGGTATAGGTCCCACATACATGGACAAAACCGGCCGGAACGGGCTAAGAGTCGGCGATATTTTAACGCCCGATTTCAAAAACCGTTTCGAGGGGCTAAAAAATAAGCATATCTCGTTTCTTAAGCAATTTGACTACCAGTACAACCCTTCCGAAAATGAAGAAGAGTGGTTCCATGCTGTTGAGTATCTGAAATCCTTCAATCTTACAGACGGTGAGTACGCTATTAACAGATATTTGCAAGAGAACAAACGAGTACTGGCAGAGGGAGCCCAGGGCTCACTTCTTGACATCGATTTCGGTTCATACCCATTTGTAACATCATCTACAACCACCTGTGCCGGCGCCTGTACCGGACTGGGAATAGCTCCGAAGCACATCGGGAAAGTCTCCGGTATATTCAAGGCATACTGTACTAGGGTAGGAAGCGGTCCCTTTCCGACAGAGCTAAATGATGAATCAGGCAATCTTCTGCGCAAAATGGGCGCAGAGTTCGGAGCCACAACAGGCAGACCCAGAAGAACCGGCTGGCTCGATCTTGTAGCTCTGAAATATGCTTCAATGATTAACGGTATCGACAATTTAATAATGATGAAAGCAGATGTTCTTGATACTTTCGACACTATTAAAATTGCCGTTCAGTATATTGTTAACAACAACAAATCCGAAAGTGTTCCTTTTGATACTTATGCAGAAATAACACCTGTTTATAAAGAATTTAAAGGGTGGAAACGAGATCTTTCCAAAGTAACCAAAGAGGAAGATCTTCCATTTGAATTTATGAATTATGTGCGATTTATTGAGAAAGAGATTGGAGTTCCAATCACGATTATCTCTCTGGGTCCCGACAGAAGTCAAACAATAATCAGAAACGAGGAGTAAACTCCTCTCAATTATCAATACACACTAATCCGTTACATTTATGAAAAACACTTCCCTACTTAAAGATTCTCCAGTAATTCGCTGGTCGATGTTGTTTATGGTGTCGCTGACAATGTTCGCGGCCTATCTGGCATCAGACATCTTCTCACCACTGAAGACAATGCTGGAACAGCACAATCAATGGACAAGCACAGAATACGGGTGGTTCAGCAGTTCCTACTCACTATTTAATGTGTTCTTGGGTATGCTAATTCTGGGTGGGCTCCTTTTGGACAAAATGGGCATCCGCTTCAGTGGTATTACATCCTGTCTTTTTATGGTTGTTGGTCTCGTTATCAAGTATTGGGCAATTACCTCTCCCGAGCTTATTAGTCAACCTTCTATCCTGGGACTTAAGGCACAAGTGGTTTGGGTAGTTATCGGTTTTGGAATTTTCGGTGTCGGAGCCGAGGTTGCAGGTATTACTGTCAGCAAGACTATTGTTAAATGGTTTAAGGGTAGAGAGTTAGCACTTGCTATGGGGATGCAACTCTCAATTGCAAGAATGGGCTCTGCTGCTGCCTTGATTTTCTCTCCGATGATTGCTGCTAAATTTCAGAATGTTGCACCATCGGTACTTTTTGGTGTAGCCCTTATGGTAGCCGGTAGTTTGGCTTTTATGGTGTATGCATTTTACGACAAAAAGCTGGACAGACAGATGAAAATCGAATCTACAACAGAGGAAGAGTCTTTCAACTGGAACGATGTTAAATCTATTATTACAAATAAAGGATTCTGGCTTATCGCACTGCTTTGTGTTGTGTTCTACTCTGCAGCATTCCCTTTCATTAAATTTGCGACCGACCTTATGGTTAACAAATTCTCAGTAGATCCTAAACTGGCAGGGACAATTCCGGGTATGCTTCCGTTTGGAGCTATTATCCTCACACCGCTTTTCGGAAGAATTTACGATAAATACGGACATGGTGCCGATCTTATGATTATCGGCTCATTTATGATTGTAATAATTCACTCACTATTTGCAGTACCATTTATCAATCACTGGATTGCCGCAGTGGTACTGATGATACTTTTAGGAGTGGCCTTCTCTATGGTACCTTCGGCTATGTGGCCTTCACTGGCTAAAATAATGCCTGAGAGGCAACTTGGTACAACTTACGCACTTACATTCTACATTCAGAATATTGGTCTGTGGGGAATGCCGGTACTAATTGGTTATGTTCTGGATAAATATTGCATTATCGGAACACATATAATCAATGGAATAGAGGTTAACAAATATGATTACACCCTGCCTATGATGATTTTTGCAGGAATGTGTTCTATCGCTATTTTGCTGGCCTACATGGTTAAGATTGAAGACAAGAAAAAAGGTTACGGACTTCAGCTTCCTAACATTAAGAGAAAGTAATGTAATTTAAATGGAACTTTTAGGTAAAGTAGACTCCCCGGAAGATCTTAAAAAACTCACCAAGCACGAGTTAATTAAGCTATGTGAAGAGCTTAGAGAACATATCATTCACTCCTGTGCCCAAAACCCGGGTCACATAGGAGCCAGTCTGGGAACAGTCGAACTTACCGTAGCTCTCCATTACCTTTACAATACACCAAAAGATAAAATCGTATGGGATGTAGGTCACCAGGCCTACTCCCATAAGATTTTAACAGGTCGCCGTGACCTCTTTTGCAATAACCGCAAATATCAGGGCATAAGCGGTTTCCCGAAGATGAGTGAGAGTCGGTATGACTCTTTTGGAGTAGGTCACTCATCTACATCAATCTCTGCTGCATTAGGTATGGTCGTTGCAGCAGAACTGCAACAGTCAGACGAAAAAGTTGTTGCCGTGATAGGTGATGGAGCTCTTACAGGAGGTCTCGCTTTCGAAGGCCTCAATAATGCGGGAGCCCGCAAATCAAATCTGCTGGTTATATTAAACGATAACCAGATATCAATCGACCCAAATGTAGGAGCACTGCACAACTACCTTTTAAAAATTACCACCTCCCAGCTGTACAACGAAACAAAAGACAAGGTTTGGAAAATAATCGGGTCAAAAAAGATCCGTAGACTATTCCAGAATTTTATGTTCAGCACCAAAATGGCCTTTTTCCGCAGAGGGTCAATTTTTGAATCGCTAGGGTTCCGGTACTTTGGAGTGGTCAACGGAAATAATCTTCCTCTTCTCATAAAAACTATTAACGATATCAAAGATATTCCCGGCCCAAAATTACTTCATATCACAACAAAAAAAGGAAAGGGCTTTAAGCCGGCAGAAAGTGATCAGGTTGTATGGCACGCCCCCGGAACATTTGATAAAGTTACCGGCGAAAGAATCGTCAGCAATAATGGGACGAAACCGCGTTATCAGGATGTTTTTGGAGAAACTCTTCTTAATCTGGCAAAAAATAATGATAATATCGTAGGCATAACTCCTGCAATGCCCTCGGGATCATCAATGAATATACTTATGAAAGAGATGCCCGAAAGAGCATTTGATGTAGGGATAGCAGAACAACATGCTGTAACTTTCTCTGCAGGTCTGGCTACAATGGGAATACTCCCATTTTGCAATATATATTCCAGCTTTATACAAAGAGCATACGACAGCGTTATTCACGATGTAGCAACCCAAAATTTAAAAGTGATATTCTGTCTTGACAGGGGAGGTCTGGTTGGCGAAGATGGTGCAACACATCATGGTGTTTTTGACATGGCAGCATTTAGGTGCATTCCAAACCTCTCAATATTCTCTCCTTTAAACGAGGCTGACCTTAAGAACATTATGCACTCAGTTCTATCTTCCGATTATGGTTCCACAATTATCCGATATCCAAGAGGATATGGCGAAGGTATCGAATGGCGGAACCAATATAATTATATCCAGCACGGAAAGGCACAACTTTTGCAAGATGGAACCGATATCGCTGTTCTTTCCATAGGACCAATTGGAAACCTTGCGACAAAAGCCATTGAAAAGGCGAACAGTACAGGATTGAATATAATGCACTATGATATGCGTTTTTTAAAACCTTTGGACACAAATGCTCTGGAGACTGTTGCAAAAAAATGCAAAACAATTATAACCGTCGAAGACGGCACTGTTACAGGAGGTTTATACTCTGCCGTATCGGAGTATATAGCATTAGAAACGCTTAAGGTTCAAATTATTGGTCTTGGGGTACCCGATAAATTCATCGAGCAGGGAACAATCCCCGAATTGATGAATGAATGTGGTTACGATACGGACGGCATATTAAATACTATAATCAATGTCGCACGAAAACAATAATTTAAAATACTCTTTCGACCAACAAAACTATAAAGAGAGAAGAGACAGGAGAGGTCCGCATCATCAAAGAAAAAGAAAACACCGTAACAAAAGGGAGCTGTTTGAATACTCAGAGCATCAGACAAAGAAGATGGATGCTGTGTTCACCCACCCATTATGGGGTCTGGTCTCCTTTATTTTTATTATCTGGCTAATTTTTTACTCCACATTTACCCTAGGGGCATACCCTCAGGCAGGCATCGAATGGCTTATGGATGTAGGAGCTCTGTACATAAGAGACAATATGGCAGAGAGTTGGTTTAGTGAGTTTCTCAGTCAGGGAGTTATTATGGGAGTTGGTAGTGTGCTTGCATTTCTTCCAAATATTCTGATTCTGTTTTTCTTTTTGTCATTGCTACAGGAAACTGAGTACATCTCAAGGGCAGCAACCATAATGGACAGATATATGCACAGGATAGGGCTTCACGGAAGCTCGTTTATTCCTCTGCTTATGGGGTTTGGCTGTAATGTCCCGGCAATAATGGCCACCAGGACAATTAAGCGGAGATCGGACAGAATTCTTACCATGCTAATGATTCCGTACATTCCCTGCAGTGCAAGAATCCCAACATTTTTACTATTTTCAGGTATCTTTTTCCCTGACAATCAGGTAATGGTACTGAGTCTGCTCTATTTCGGAGGTATTGTTGTAGGCATAATTATGGCGCTC
This sequence comes from uncultured Muribaculaceae bacterium, assembly GCA_964349315.1. Taxonomy (GTDB): domain Bacteria; phylum Bacteroidota; class Bacteroidia; order Bacteroidales; family UBA932; genus Bact-08. Next base: position 768 of record CAYGGD010000034.1, on the reverse strand, counting down.
TTGTTTAAAAGAATCTTTTTTAATTTCGGAATCAGAGATTATGCAATTCCGCTACCTCGGTACAGAAGGCCTTCTTTTGTTTACTCCGTTTACAATATGTGGGATGCTGCATGGCAGTATGTAAAAAAGATTGGCACAGTTGTTCTGCTGGCGGTGATAATTGTATGGGCACTTGATTATTTCCCTTTAAAAGAAAAAACGCCCGAAGGAGTAGAGAGAGTATCCTATCTGGAACAATTTGGGAAAGTAGTTGAACCGACACTTGCCCCTTTGGGCTTTGATTGGAAGATGAGTGTGAGTTTAATAACAGGAATAACAGCCAAAGAATTCATAATAAGCACATTAGGGGTTGTATACAAAGCTAATGAAGATACAGAATCCGAAGAGGAGATTAACACATCGCTTATGGCCCGAATCAAAGAAGAGGAGCTTTTTAATAAAGCGAATGCTCTCTCTTTTATGATTTTTTCGCTTTTATATATGCCATGTGTTGCTACTGCCTTTACAATTAAAAAGGAGACCGGCACATGGAAATGGGCTCTTCTTTCGGTATTCAGCACAATTGCAGTAGCCTGGGTTGCCGCTTTTATTGCATACAAAATAGGACTTTTGCTTTTAGTATGACAGTCATAGTTTTATTAGCAGCAACTATTTTATATTTTTTTTTGGAGTTTAATCAAAAACATATATCTTTGCAGTCCCCAAAATGACGCGGGTAATTGACATAATGCCGATGTAGCTCAGTTGGCCAGAGCAGCTGATTTGTAA
>CAYGGD010000033.1:0-17065 GCA_964349315.1 uncultured Muribaculaceae bacterium | reverse complement strand
GTCCGGTATTTATGTTAATTTTATATTTATGTTGTTGGCTTGATTTTTGCCTTACTCCTATTTTAAAGGAATAACCGTAATTGTTATGAAACAATCTTTAATTTTGTTAATTCTGTTTTTTGCTACATCATTACCTTCTGCCGCACAGGAGCAGGATGTGTTTGTTCCGATATCCAAGTACATTCAGAATGGTGATGCCGACCGTCTTTCAGCCTGGTTTGCCCAGAATCTGGAGATTGATATTCTTGGAGTCAATAATGTGTGCAGCAGACAACAGGCGCGACAAATTCTCAGAGAGTTCTTTAACGAATACTCTCCTCAGCTTTTCAGAATTGCATACAAAAGCGGAAAAGCCCCTATGAAGTATGCCATAGGTAATTTAAGTGCCGGAGGATCTAAGTTCCGGGTAACCCTTTATGTAAAGACACAACAGGAGGGTAATTTTATTCAGCAACTGCGAATAGAGCGCGAATAGCGTAAACTCTTAGCGAAATACCGGCTTTGCGTAGGCCAGTACATCTTCTTTAGTAATTATATTATTACTCAATATCATTAGCCTTTCAATAACATTCCTCAACTCCCTGATATTACCGGTCCATTTATATCCGGAGAGTTCCTTAAGGGCTTCATCTTCTATCTTGCGTACAGGAAGACCAGTCTCCTGTGATATCTGATCCAGAAAATAGTTTGCCAGAATAGGAATGTCCTCTCTCCTTTCTGTTAAAGGGGGAACATGCATTACAATAACACTCAGCCGATGGAAGAGGTCTTCACGGAAAGTGCCGTTTTCAATCTCAAGATTGAGGTCTTTATTGGTAGCTGCAACAACTCTCACCTTTACATTTATATCCTTGTCACTTCCAACACGGCTTATTTTATTCTCCTGCAGCACTCTCAAAACTTTTGCCTGTGCAGCAAGACTCATATCTCCGATTTCGTCCAGAAAAAGAGTTCCGCCGTCGGCCTGCTCAAATTTTCCTTTGTGCTGCTTAACTGCAGATGTAAAGGCCCCTTTTTCGTGGCCGAAAAGCTCACTTTCTATGAGTTCTCCGGGAATAGCTGCACAGTTTACCTCTACAAACGGCATAGTGCTGCGGCTGCTCTTTTCGTGAAGCCACCTTGCAACAAGCTCTTTACCGGTTCCGTTGGAGCCGGTAATAAGCACCCGTGCCTCTGTGGGAGCAACTCGGTCTATCATCTCTTTGATTCTGGTTATAGCGGGCGAAACACCCACAATTTCCGGAATTTTTGAGACTTTTTTCTTTAATATTTTGGTCTCTTTAACCAAATTGGTTCTGTCGGTGGCGTTTCGGAGAGTAATAAGTATTCTGTTAAGGTCGAGGGGTTTTTGAATAAAATCAAAAGCTCCTTTCTTAATGCACTCAACTGCAGAGTCTATTGATCCATGTCCCGATATCATTATTACCGAAGAGTCGACATTGGCCTCGCTTAGTTTGTCGAGCAGCTCCATACCATCCATATTGGGCATTTTAATATCGGAAAAGATAACATCATAACTATCTGATGTAGCTCTCTCCAAACCTTCAACTCCGTCGGCAGCAAGGGTTACATCGTGGCCCTCAAACTCGAGAATCTCTTTAAGTGTGTTGCGAATCGATTTTTCGTCGTCTATTATAAGAAGCTTCATTTCACTGTTCTATTATTTCTGCACACTCTGCCATATAGCCCTCTTTCAGGGAGTAGGAAGATTGGTACAGCTCTTTAATATTTACTTTTCGTATCAGGTACTCTACAAAAATACTGCCTAAAACCATATACTCTGCTCTGAGTGGCGACATCCCTGCCATTGCAAACCTCTCCTGTTTGGTTGAGGCAAGAAGCCGGTTGTGTAACCTGCTAAAACTCTTCAACGGCAACTCCATAGCAGGCATCTCTCCGTTATCTTGCGGAAAGATAAGTTCTCTCAGGGTGTCAAAAGAGCCGGAAGCGCCAATCATCAGAGATGGTGAATATGTTTTTATCTTTTCAAAAAAACCGCTAAGCACACTATCAAGATAATCGGTATACGCCTTAATCTCATCCTGGGTAATAGGATCGGAGGGGTTGATTATCTCTTTCATTCTTATTACTCCGAGAGGAAAGCTCTCTTTGTAGTAAATTCTCTCTTTGTCAGCAATAATAAGTTCGTTACTCCCTCCTCCGATATCAACCATCAGAACTTTTTCGTTATATAGTAACAAAGACTCCCTGATTCCTTTGTAAATAAGCTCAGCTTCCCTGTCGCCGCTGATAACCATTATATCAATATTAAACCTCTCCTTTACTGCCTTTACGAGTATCTCTTTATTTGAGGCATCTCTTACCGCCGAGGTGGCAAAGCAGGCAATTTCGTCTACCCCTCCCTGCTTCTCTATTACCTCTACCATTTGCCCTATTGCCTCAAGAGCACTTAAAACAGATTCTTCTGAAAGATTGCCGTTGCGAAACCCTCCTCTTCCTATATTGGAGCCAACTTTATAAACATTCAGTATATTACATTCGTTCTTAGAAATCCGGGCTGTAAGAAGGTTAAAAACATTTGTCCCGAGGTCTAAAACTGCAATTTTCATCAAAATTATTTTTACAAAGATAATCCTTTTTTGCGTAAGTTTGTCTTTTGAAAGATATGGAAAAAAAGGGGTTAATAATTGCCATAGACGGTCATTCGTCAACCGGCAAAAGCACTTTTGCAAAAGCGGTTGCCGCTGAATACGGTCTTATATATGTCGATACCGGAGCCCTCTATCGCGGGGTAACTCTGATTGCAATCAGAGAGGGGATTATTGAGAGTTCGGGGAGTGTAAATATAAACTCTCTAACAGAATCACTCAGCAACAAAAATTTAATATTTTTGCCAACCGGGCCCGGCAAATCAAGCGAACTGTATATTGACGGAGAGAATGTAGAAAAAGAGATCCGATCTCTTGAGGTTGCCTCAAAAGTTAGTATAATTGCAGCACTCCCTGCGGTAAGGGATTTTGTAGACTCTATATTAAGAGAGTATGGCAAAAAAAGAGGTGTTGTTATGGATGGGAGAGATATTGGAACAGTGGTTTTTCCTGATGCCGATCTTAAGATTTTTATGACTGCTCAGCAACAAATAAGGGCTTCCCGGCGATATAATCAGATTATTAACAGCGGAGTGGAGGCTAATTACGAAGAGGTGCTTAAAAACCTTGCAGATAGAGACTTTCTTGACGAGAACCGCGAAACAGCCCCTCTGAAAAAGGCAAAAGATGCCGTTATTCTCGATAATAGCCATATGACAGAGGAAGATCAGTTAAAATGGATAAAAAAGATAATATCGGAAAAATGGGGCTTGAGCCCAAAATAGACTCTAAATCGGGTTTTTGTTACGGAGTAATCAGGGCTATTAAACTGGCCGAATCTTTTTTGGAGGAGAGAGATTCTCTTTTCTCTCTTGGTTCTATCGTGCACAACAATAAGGAGGTAAAGCGTCTTGCAAAAATGGGAATGGTTGTTATAGACCATTCCCATATCAATAAAATTGAGAACACCACCCTTTTTATCAGGGCTCACGGAGAACCCCCTGATACCTACCAAAAGGCAAAGCTTCAAAACCTCAGGGTTATGGACTGCACATGCCCCGTTGTGATAAAACTTCAACAGAGAATAAAACAAGGGTACGACTCAATTAAAAAAGATGGCGGCACACTTCTGATTTTCGGGAAAAAGGGTCATGCCGAAGTTAACGGGCTGATAGGACAGGTAAACAGAGATGCCGTTGTGGTTGAGAGCAGCAAAGATCTTGACAGTGTTAACTTCTCTCTTCCGGTGGTAATATTCTCTCAAACCACAAAAGACACAATACAATACAATGCCATAATTGAAGAGATCAAAGAGAGAATAAACCGCGCAGGAGGTCCTTCCGGCAAATTTGTCGCATACAACACAATTTGCCGTCAGGTTTCGTCAAGACATCCCAACCTTATTCAGTTTTCGAAATCGCATCCGGTTATTCTCTTTGTAAGCGGCAAAGAGAGTTCTAACGGCAAGGTGCTGTACCAGGCATGCCTTTCTGCAAACCCCAGAAGCTATAAAATTGAAGCTACAGAAGATATCAATCCCGCATGGTTCAATAAGGGTGAGAGGGTCGGAATTTGCGGAGCAACTTCAACTCCGAAGTGGCAGCTCGAAGAGGTTGCTCAGTATATTAAAACCTTATGAGTCAAAACTCTTTAACCTATGTAAATGTATTGCTTCCTCTGCGTCTGACAGTGGATATATCCTACTCTGTACCGGCAGAGTTGTGCGGACAAATAAAAAAAGGGAGCTATGTAAAGGTTCATTTTGCAAATAAAGAGTATATCGGCACTGTTACCAAGCTACTTACAGAAGAGCCCGGTTACAAAGGTCCTCTCAAAGAGATTCTCTCTTTGTCGGATACACCTCCGGTAACTGAGAAGGAGTTCAGGTTCTGGGAGTGGATATCGGAATACTACATGTGTACCCCGGGAGAGGTTTTTAAAAGTGCCGCCCACGGAACCACACCTCCAAAGTCAGGGAAATCCGGTAAAAAGGGAGAGGAAACAGCAGAGTCAAATATACCCTTGGAACCCCTCTCAAATGTTCAGGAGGAGGTTTTCAAACAGATTTCGGAGAGTATAATCAGTGGAAAACCGGCATTACTTAAGGGAGTCACCGGTTCAGGAAAAACAGAGATTTACCTGCATCTTGCAAAGGAGACAATAGAAAAAGGGAGGGATGTGCTGTTTATGGTACCGGAGATAGCCCTAAGCCGTCAGCTTACCTCGCGGATTGCAGCCGGGTTTAGAGAAAAGTTACTGGTGTATCATTCGGGACAAACGCCTGCTAAAAAAAAAGAGATAGCCAGACACATAAAGAGTGAAAAAGGGGCTGTTATAGTTTTGGGATTGCGCTCATCTGTTTTTTTGCCATTTACCAACCTGGGACTTATAATTATTGACGAGGAGCACGACAGTTCCTATAAACAGAACGATCCTGCTCCCCGATACAACGGAAGGGATAGTGCCATTATGCTTGCAAAAATTCACAATGCCGGAGTTGTTATGGGCTCGGCAACCCCCTCGCTTGAGAGTTTGTACAACTGCATAAAAGGGCGGTATACCCTTGTCGAACTTAACCAAAAGTACTATCCCGGAGAGACAACCTCTGCAGAGATAGTTGATACAATCAGGGAGCAGAAAAGAGGAATGCTTAACGGCCTCTTCACCTGCGGAGCCATTGAGGCTATCCGCAAAAGGCTGAGTGCAAATGAACAGGTTATGGTGTTCCGCAACAGACGCTCTTACTCTCCTATGGTTCAATGTATCTATTGCGGCGATATTCCGGGGTGTATTCATTGCAATGTTGCTATGAGCTATCATAAATCGGCCGGAAATCTCATGTGTCACTACTGCGGCCACAAGGTCAGATTTTCTGTAATATGTACCAAATGTGGAAATCCGGGGCTTAAGGAGCGGGGATGCGGAACGGAAATGATAGAGGAGCAGGTGAGGGAGCTGTTCCCGGAGGCAAAAGTGGTACGGTTCGATGCCGAAACCGCCTCTTCAAAAATAAGGGCAAAAAAAATTCTTACCGATTTTGCCAAGGGCAACACCGATATAATGATTGGCACTCAGATGGTTAGTAAAGGATTTGATTTCGAAAAACTCTCTCTTATTGTTCTGGTTCAGGCCGATTCGATGTTCTCTACCGATGATTTCCGAAGCGGAGAGAGGGCAATGCAGTTACTGGTTCAGCTTGCCGGAAGAAGCGGACGGCGAAACAGAAGAGGGCATATTCTTATCCAGACTGCACAGCCGAATCACAGAATTTACAGCGAGTTCGTAAATAATGATGATTTTGTTACCAAAGAGATGACGGAGAGAAAAGAGTTTGAATACCCTCCCTTTACCAGGATATTAAATATTGTTTTTAAACACAATAATAAAGATAAACTGCTCTCTTTTGCAGCTTTGGTTAAAACGATGCTACCTGAATGGGGTGTTGTGAATTTTAACGGTCCGTTTGCCCCTTTGATAGAGAGGGTAATGGGTTACAATATTGTGATGTTCCGGGTACGGCTCTCTAAAAAAGCAGAGAACAGCGCAATTAAGAGCACAATTTTTGCTGGAATAAATAGTTTGACAAAAAAAGAGGGAAAAGGGATAAAAGTGCATTTCGATGTCGATCCTCTGTAATAATTTTGTAAATTTGCGTGTTATACCGGGATTTTATTCTAAACATTATATGGGAAAAATAATTGCTATCGCAAACCAAAAGGGAGGGGTCGGAAAGACCACCACCGCCATTAATCTTGCCGCCTCACTTGCTGTTATGGAAAAGCGTGTTCTGCTCGTAGATGCGGACCCTCAGGCAAATTCAACATCAGGGTTGAATTTCGATCCTGATTCTACATCTAAAAAAACACTCTACGAAACCTTGATTGGTAAAATTTCTATCGGAGATATTTTGCTTGAGACAGAAATTTCGGGGCTCAAACTTGCTCCTTCCCATATAAATCTTGTTGGAGCAGAAATTGAGATGCTCAATATTCCTGACAGAGAACTTGTTCTTAAAAAATCGCTCTCTTCAATTAAAGACGATTTTGACTACATAATTATCGACTGCTCTCCCTCATTGGGTATAATAACAATCAATTCGCTGTCGGCAGCAGATTCTGTTCTGATTCCTGTTCAGTGTGAATATTTTGCACTTGAAGGTCTTGGAAAACTGCTCAACACAATTAAACTTGTACAAAACCGGCTAAACACCGCTTTGGTTATCGAAGGTTTTCTTCTGACAATGTTCGACAGCCGTACAAGACACTCCAATCTTGTAATGGAGGAGGTAAGAACCCATTTTGGAGATATGGTATTTAAAACGGTTATCCAGAGAAATGTACGCCTTACAGAGGCCCCCTCCCACGGAAAACCTGTAATCTTGCACGATGCTCTCTCTGCCGGAGCCAACAACTATTTGAATCTGGCAAAAGAGATCCTAACAAATAACCAGTAATATGAAAAAATCTGCTTTGGGAAGAGGGCTTGGAGCCCTTATATCGGATGTCGATAACTTAAACCTGAACAGGGGGGTCTCTCCCGGAGAATCTACTCCGGCTTCTATTTCGGAGATTGCCGTAACGCTGATAGAGGCAAATCCCTTTCAGCCCAGAAGCAGCTTTGACCAGGAGTCGATGCAGGAACTGGCAGACTCAATTAAAACCCTCGGTCTTATTCAACCCATAACCGTTCGTTTGTCAGATACCGGCAAGTATCAGATAATTAGCGGAGAAAGGCGCTTTAGAGCCTCCATAACTGCTGGTTTGGAGTTTATTCCTGCATATATTCGCAAAGCTGACGACCAGGGAATGCTCGAAATGGCAATTGTGGAAAATATCCAGCGTGAAAATCTCGACTCAATTGAGGTTGCTTTGAGTTTCCAGCGGCTTATAGAAGAGTGTGACCTTACTCAGGAAGAGATGGCCGAAAGAGTTGGCAAAAAAAGAGCAACTGTAACCAATTATCTCAGATTGCTCAAACTTCCTGCAGAGATTCAGCTTGCAATCCGTGCAAAAAAAATCACTATGGGACATGCAAGAGCACTACTGTCCATAGAAAATCCTAAAAAACAACTTAAACTATGTAATGCCATTATTGAGCAAGACCTCTCCGTTAGGCAGACAGAGCAAAAGGTAAAGAAAATTATTGAAGAGTCGCAAAGCCCGGCTAAACACGAAGAGCCCGTTCAGGAGATCGGCGAGCACTACTTTCGTCTGCTCGATTTTTTGGGTAAATACTTCAATAACGACATCAGTCTTAAAAAAGACGATAAAAAAGGGACAGGCTCTATTACCATTCGCTTTAAAGATGATTCGGAGGTAAGGAATTTTGTAGAGGCAATCGAGAAGACAAATCTTTAGTTGTTACGGATGAAGCTGCGCGGGATAATACTTTTTTTCATACTCCTCTTTTTATCGGAAGGGGCTGTTGCGCAGTTTCCGGGACAAATGCAGACAGTCGGGCCTCCGGGATCACAGCAGCAAACCGACCAGAATTACGACGACTCACTTTATGTAGGAAGACAAAGAGAGCCATACTCTTTCAAAAGATACTTTAAGAGTCTCGCAGGTAAAGACAGTATGAACATTACCCGTATGTGGGGAGGCTCTTTTATCCTTCCGGGAAGTGCTCAGCTTTACAATAAACAGTACTGGAAAATTCCGCTGGTATATGCTTCAATAGGCGGGTTTGTTGTTGCCGGAGCAAGCTATAACAATAAATGGCACGACACCGGCGACAGTAAATACAGCAGCATGAGAGATCTCTGCTATTTAGGGGCCGCTTTCTCATACTGGGGTTCCATTTTAGATGGTGTATCCAATTTTTCGTACCATAAAAAGGTTCTCCCGGCCAGAGCTTCACTCTACTCTGCAATGCTACCGGGTCTCGGGCAATTTTATAATGGAGATTACTGGAAAATTCCAATTTTTTATACTGGCTTTATTATTACCGGATACTATATCTCTTCGAATAATGCCCAATATGAGAGATATAACCGAATGTACTACAACACAACCGACCCTGAATCGCCTGACTATAAAAGATTTAACGAGCAAACCATGAAATATTACAAGGACACATACCGTCGTTTTCGTGATTACTCGATATTGTCAGGGCTACTTGTATATGCTCTTAATGTTATTGATGCAAATGTTTTTGCACATCTGCAAGACTTTGATGTCAGTGAAGATCTCTCTGCATCATTTGCTCCGGGGCTTGTGCTGCCATTAAACCCCAAATTTGCCCACAATATTAATCCTGCTGTGGGATTTCAATTAAGATTAAACTTTTAAAACACCGCTGATATGCCCATGAAAAAATTCTTAACTACCTCTTTTTTAGTAATTTTGTTACTCATCCCGGGCCAACGGATTTATGGTCAATCAATTTTCAACCGCCCAAGCAGAAAAGTGCTTTCAAGTGAAATTCAGGTGCTACAAAAAACGATTGACTCTTTGCGACAGCAGCTTGAGAACAGTGCTATTCCGATAATTGATACTGTTACCATTTACGATACAATAAATCCAGGTGGATTGAGTTTTTTTGATAGTGAAGATTTTATGGATGCCGAAATTAACAGCGACAGTCTGTTGACTATATGGTATCTGCAAAGAAGTATTAATATTGATGAAGGGTCTGTGATTAATCTCGAGAGCGAGAACCTCACTTCCGATATTCCCGATTCTGTTTACATAGCAAGGCTTAAAGCTATTAACTCTTTTATTCCTCTGCCATACAATAATATCGTAAAAAATCACATAATTTACTACACCCAGAGGATACCCAATAAAATTGATGTTATACTGGGCCTTTCCGGACACTATATGCCTCAGTTCGAAGAGATTTTCGACCAATACGACCTTCCCAAAGAGCTTAAGATAATGGCCATTATCGAATCTGCTCTTAATCCGAGGGCTGTTTCACGCGCAAATGCAAAGGGGATGTGGCAGTTTATGTACCGTACCGCTTTACATTACGATCTCAGAATAGACTCCTACGTAGATGAGAGGCTCGATCCAATTGCTTCGGGACATGCCGCCGCTAAATACCTGAAGGACTCATACGCAATTTTTGGAGACTGGCTGCTTGCCATAGCATCGTACAACTGCGGTCCGGGAAATGTTAACAGAGCAATCCGAAGGGCCGGAGGTTCACGTGATTTCTGGACAGTTTACCCATATCTGCCAAGAGAGACCCGAGGATATGTGCCATCTTTTGTAGCAGCTCTTTATACACTTCACTATTACAAAGAACACAATATTACACCAAGGCCGATATCGATGCCTGTCCATCTGGATACCTTTATGATAAGACGACCTCTTCACTTTGGTCAAATTTCAGAGATGCTGGGTATTCCCAAAGAGGAGATAAGCGACTATAACCCTCAATATCTTAACGAAATTATTCCGGGGAATGACAGGGGAAATATTTTAAGACTACCGTTTAACTACACCTCTGCGTTTATCGATAACGAAAAGGAGATTTACACATACAAAGACAGTGTTTTTTTTAACCCTATTATTTATGCTCAAAGCAGAAGTTCGGCAGCCGCTTCGGGGCAACGAAACGCTGTTACCCACGTGGTTAGGTCGGGGGAGACACTAAGTCATATCGCTCTGCGATACAGAGTAAGAGTCTCTGATATCCAGGCATGGAATAATGTCCGGACTGTTATCAGGCCCGGTCAACGATTAACTATTTACACAGCCGGAGCTCCGGCTGCTGTTCAGCAAGCCGGCAGCACATCAGAACCTGCAACATCAACGGCCGGGGGCTATGTTATGTACACAGTTAAAAAAGGGGATACCTTATGGGGAATATCCCGGATGTTTAGCGGAGTGAGTTTGAATCAGATAATGCAGCTTAACGGCTTTAATCAGAGGAGCAAGATATTGCCGGGCAACAGAATAAAAATTAAACCAATTTAGAACCTTACTCTTAGTTCAATTTTTGCTTCACCTTTAGAGGGGCCCTGTATCAAACGGAGCCCCTCTCCTGTTGTTTTGCGGTCGGTGTAACGGACGGTGGAATATCGCAGCCACAAATCGGTGTTATGAGTAGGTTTAAGCCGGGCAACGGCATAAAGTCTTACCCCCTTTCCGTACATCATAAAAGTGCGAAACTGATAGAGTACCTCTCTCTCATAACTGTATATCCTGTTTTCCCAGTCGGGAACAGAAAAGAGAGCAGCCCTTGCCGATAAATTAATCTTTGGTTTATTCCAGAGCAGCTCGGTGTGCATATGGTATCCGGTGCGTATTTCTCCGTTTTTGCGGCATATTGACAAATCGGCTCGCGTATGAAAATTGAGATTTCCGTATATCTTCCCTTTTATATCGGCTCTGAATTGCTCTCTTGTTCCGGTAAAAGTGCATCTGAGCTCACCGATATAATCTTCAGTAAAAAGATATAGCCCCCTAAATGCAAAATTGTGGTACTCATTAGCAATATCGCCTTTTATAAACAGAGTTAATTTCCGGGATGGGATAATTTTTCCGGATAATCGTCCGTAAAAATTACCGGAACCTCTGTTTAATATTGCATTGCTCAATGGACTTCTGTATTTGTCCATTCCGTGGTTAATTGATACGGCCATCTCTGCCCGGCTGCCTAAACGGGTAACAACCCCTCCGAGCAGAGCTCTGTTTTGAAGTATATCAACGGCCGCCTCACCGAAAAAGAGAAAGGGGCCGTTAATGTATCTCCACTCTACTGAACCGTTGGCTGAGAGCCGGCCAAATTTCTGCTGCCTGTTAATCTGCAGAGAGTCTCTCCCGGCATAGGGTAAGGAGTAACGGTGAACCGCAAGGGTTGCACCTACTCTTGCACTACTTGTATTATATAAAACATTTACCGCAGCACCTGACGAGCCGAGAGATTTTTTCCGCTCCACTGTAACAGGGGTATTGTGATGTCCGGTTGTTAGAAGAGAGGTGAATCCATCTTCCGTAACTCTTGCATCAATCTTTCTGTCCGACGCCATTAAGTTAATAATAAAAGAGTTATGCTCTATTGCCAGAGCAACACCCCTAAAAGCCCGGTTTTCGTCTGTCGAGCCGTAAGTGGAAAATTGCCCTCCTCTTTTAATCATATCGGAGGGTTGCCATGCTGCATCAAAAGAGAATGAATTCCACACAACCAACCCCTGACCAAAACTTGCAGAGTAAGACCCGAAAACAATATTTTCTGCAATTAAGAGTTCCTTTATTTGAACGCTTCCTGAGAGATAGTCGACCCCTGTTTCTCCGGGATCTTTCTCCGCTGTAATAATCGCTTTAACTCTGCTGCCGGTGTGACGAAGTTGACCATACAACAGAAATGGTGAGCCAAGATATCTGCTGTTAATATTTTTTAAGTACTCCTCTCTTGATATGGGCATATAACCGGCCTGTTTCTGAACAATGGCCGAACTCCTGAATAAAAACTGTGTCGACCCCCTGTAACTGCCGGTTTTCGAATAGTTTTGCCCATCAAAGGAGATAAATGGTTTAATCAATATTAATTTTTCTCTCTCAATCCCCGGAATGGCAATCAGCTCAGGAAATGAGAGTATTGCTCCGAATCTTTTAACATGCTCCTCTATTGCAGCAATTTCAGAAACACTCAACACCAAAAGTTTGTTGAGTTGCCACAGATTTTGCCCGTTTAGTTTTAACGGTTTTGACATTAATGCCGAAAGCTCTTCTAAATAATCCTGCAACTGCTCCTCATCTGCAGCTGAGCCGGAATCAATATTATTTAAAAAATATTCAGCTACTCTGTGAATCTCCGGAATTACACAGCTTGCCCCTGTATGCTGACACAACAAAACATTGCCGTATATATACAGCAATGCCAACACTATCACTCTCCTCATATCTCCCCCTCATTTATGATGTTTTTAAGCTAGTTTACCTTGAACTTATACTTAATTTCTTTAAGCTCTTTATTGGCTTTAACAATTTTAGATGCCAGATCCTGCTTAAAGTCAACCATTTTTTCCATAAGTTTTTCGTCTCCGGTTGCAAGAATCTGAAAAGCAAGAATAGCTGCATTTTTTGAATTGTCCAGCGCAACTGTGGCTACCGGAATACCTGCCGGCATCTGCAGTATTGATAGTACTGAATCCCATCCATCTATGGAGATTGTCGATTTTACGGGCACCCCTATCACAGGAAGCGGAGTAAAAGCTGCTATAACTCCCGGAAGGTGGGCTGCTCCCCCGGCCCCTGCAATTATAACCTTAACCCCTCTTTTATGTGCTCCCTTTGCAAATTCGGCAACCTGTTCGGGTACCCTGTGGGCAGAAAGAGCATTAATTTCAAAGGGTATTTCCATTTGATCTAAAAATTCTGCGGCCTGTTTCATAACAGGCAAATCGGAAGTGCTTTCCATTATTATACTTACGAGTGGATTCATGGTTTTAATTACAAAATTGGTTTAGGACAAAAATAATGATTAATTTCGCCGTCACAAACAATTTGAGTATGGAGCGCATAAAATTACACGACAAAGAGTTTCGGATTTTTATTTCCCACGAAAAAATCCAGCAAGGTATTGCCGGTGTTGCCCTGAAACTCAATGAACAATACAAGGGCAAAGAAGCGCCTCTGTTTTTGTCCGTTCTTAACGGAGCATTTATGTTTACTTCAGATTTGATGAAGCATATCGATTTTACATGCGAAGTTTCATTTATCAAGTTATCCTCTTACGAAGGAACCGGCTCTACGGGAACTGTCTCCGAAATTCTGGGACTAAACACCTCTGTCGAAGGTCGCGAGGTAATAGTTCTTGAAGATATTGTCGATACCGGTAACACGGTTGTGGAATTGCACGACATGTTAAAGTCCCGAGGAGCCTCTGTTGTGAAGATATGTACGCTTCTGCTTAAACCGGAAGCATACAAAAAGAGCCTGCCGATAGATTACGTAGCTCTCTCCATTCCAAACGACTTTATTGTCGGTTACGGGTTAGATTACAACCAGCTTGGAAGACAGTACAAAGATATTTACGTTCTTGACTAACCTTGTACCCGTTAATGAAACACTTTATTATTTTTGGCCCCCCGGGGGCAGGAAAAGGTACCCAGTCTTTGCTTATTGCAGAAAAATTCAAACTGGAGCATATCTCAACAGGGCAGATGCTTCGTGAGGAGATTGCCAAAGGATCTGAGATTGGCGTGATGGCAAAGGAGGTTATTGACATGGGCAAATTTGTAGAAGACTCTGTTGTTATACAGATGATAGCTGAGAAAATCAGCAACAGGTTGCCCGAAACAAAGGGTTTTATTTTTGATGGATTTCCCCGCACACTGAGCCAGGCCGTTGCTTTTGATCAGCTGCTAAATAATATGGGAAGCAAAGGGGTAACTGCAGTTATTTCGCTTGAAGTACAGGATAGTGTACTTATAGAAAGAATACAAAAAAGAGCTCAGATTGAAAGAAGAGAGGATGACTCCTCTATTGAAACTATAAAGAACAGAATCCGGACATATCACAATAAAACAGAACCTCTTGTTGCTTACTATACTCAGAAAGGGAAATACTTTTCTGTTAGGGGCGAAAAAGAGGTCGGGGAGATTTTCTCCTCTATCTGTAAGATAATAGAAAAGGCAGTAAATGAGCGTTAATTCCAATTTTGTCGATTATGTAAGAATCTTTTGCGCCTCCGGAAACGGTGGCAAAGGCTCTGTACATCTGAGGAGAGAGAAATTCATCCCTAAAGGGGGGCCTGACGGCGGAGACGGAGGTCGAGGCGGGCATGTTATTCTGCGGGGTAATTCGCAGTACTGGACTCTGATACACCTTAAATACCGTAAACACATCAGGGCCGATCACGGAGGGGCAGGCAGCGGAGCACTGAGGCACGGAGCAAACGGAAACGATATATATCTTGATGTCCCATTGGGTACTGTAGTTAAACTTTCAGATACTCAAGAGGTTTTATTCGAGATAACCGAAGATGGACAGGAGGTAATTCTGGCCAAAGGTGGCCGGGGAGGAATGGGTAATGCCTTTTTTAAAAGTGCCACAAATCAAACACCCCGTTATGCCCAGCCCGGAGAAGAAGGTACAGAAAACTGGTATATATTTGAGCTTAAAATATTGGCCGATGTGGGGCTTGTAGGCTTTCCGAATGCCGGGAAATCGACTTTGCTCTCAAAGGTTTCAGCTGCTAAACC
Source organism: uncultured Muribaculaceae bacterium (assembly GCA_964349315.1). Taxonomy (GTDB): domain Bacteria; phylum Bacteroidota; class Bacteroidia; order Bacteroidales; family UBA932; genus Bact-08. Next base: position 2,359 of record CAYGGD010000033.1, on the reverse strand, counting down.
CAAAATTGCCGACTACCCTTTTACAACACTGGAGCCCAATCTCGGAATTGTTGAGTGCAGAGATCACAAATCTTTTGTAATGGCAGATATACCCGGCATTATCGAAGGAGCTCACGAAGGAAGGGGCCTGGGGCTTCGTTTTCTGAGGCATATCGAACGCAACTCAATGCTTCTCTTTATGATTCCGGCCGATGCAAAGGATATTGCAGCCGAGTACAAAATTTTGCAAAGAGAACTTAAAATGTACAACCCCGAGTTGCTGCACAAAGAGAGAGTTCTGGCGGTTACCAAAAGTGACCTTCTGGACAATGAGCTGGAGCAGATGATTAAAAAGGTTCTTCCTAAAAAAGTTCCCCATATTTTTATATCTTCCTACACAGGGAAGGGTCTGGAGCAACTAAAAGATTTACTGTGGGATAAACTAAATCAGTAATATTTATCATGGATAAAATTATAGAATTAGATTACTCTCTGCTTATTTTCCTGAATGGGTTAAACACCCCTTTTGCCGACAAGGCAATGATGCTTTTTACAGCTGCTCTTCCATGGATTCCTATGTACCTCGCTATAATGGGCTACATATTATACCGCTTTGGCCACAAAGAGGGGAACTATCGCTATGCTATAATTCTTATAATAGGTGGATTGATTACATTTGCAATCACCGATATGGGTAGCTCGGCATTAAAAGGGTACTTTATGCGCCTGAGGCCGGGTCACGATCCTGCTCTGGAAGGAATTATACGCCTGTTGGATGGAAAGGGAGGAATGTATGGTTTTATTTCGTCCCATGCCTCGAATGTATTTGGCCTTGCTACACTAACTTCACTAGCGTTTAAAAAAAGAGGGTATTCGATATTTATCTTTACATGGGCCTTTTTGGTCTCATACAGTAGAATATATGTAGGAAGACACTTCCCGACCGATGTTTTTTTTGGTGCCTTATTTGGAATAATGGCTGCGTTGATTATCTTTGTTATGATAAAAAGCAAGCCTGCTGCACGTTTCCAAGAAAAACCCATCAAAAATGTATTACGTAATCGACCATTCAACTGACCCTCAGTGGAACCTTGCCGCGGAGGAGTATCTTTTCAAAAACTTCAATGAACCAATATTTCGCCTGTGGCGTAACCGTCCTTCAGTTATTATTGGATTGCACCAGAATGCCTTTGCTGAGATTAATGTTAAACATGTTAAAGAGAACAATATACCTGTAGTAAGAAGATTATCGGGAGGAGGCGCTGTTTTTCATGATCTTGGTAATGTCAACTTTACATTTATCGATAATAAAAAAGAGGGAGAAGATACTGCCAGTATGTTTGCTCGTTTTACCCGCCCGATAATTGAGGCGCTGTCACTTCTTAAAATTGAGGCTTCACTTTTAGGGCGTAACGACCTAGTAATTGACAGCCGTAAGTTTTCGGGAAATGCAGTGGCAGTTTACAGGAACAGAATATTGCAACACGGTACCCTGCTTTTTTCGGCCTCTATGAGTGATTTGTCCAAAGCATTGGCCAACAGGCCAGAACATTTTCAGGGGAAAGCAGTTAAATCGGCCAAAGCAAGAGTTACCAACATCAGCGAACACCTAAGGCAAGAGATGACTGTAGAGGAGTTTATCCTTTTTCTTGAGAAATTCATAACTGATAAATTTCCCGGGAAATACACCAGATACTCATATACATCAGAAGATCTGGCTGCCATTTCGAAACTCGTTATGGAAAAGTACGGAAAAGATTCATGGAACTACGGTTCGTCGCCTGCCTACGGTTATTCCAAGGTTAGCCGTTACGATTGGGGGCTGATAGAGCTTTATATGCAGGTAGAAAAAGGAAAAATCAAAGATATTGTCTTTTACGGCAACTACTTTTTTACCAAAGAGAGTTCTGAGCTGGCAAAAATATTCAAAGGTTGTGAATACAACGAAGAGGCTATTATGAGCAGAGCAAAAAAAATAAACCTCTCCGATTATTTTAGCGGTATAACCGAAGAGGAGTTTTTATCTATGTTTTATTTATAGTATTCTATTTATCCCTTTTCTTCTCTTTAACCTTAACCAGTAGGTCTTTTAACACTCCGATACAATCTACAACTGCATCTTCGAATTTTTGTGAGTGTCGCTCAACAACCAGGTCAGTTGTGCCCGGTATTTCAATTTTCATCTTTACATCTTTGTTCTCGTAGTCGGGTAGCAGACTTAGGGTAACCTCTACACTTAAAATTTCGTCGTTGAATTTAGTAAGTTTCGAGAGTTTTTTTTCGATAAAATCGATTAGTTTAGAGTCTGCGTCAAACTTGAGTGACTGAATTCTGATGTCCATGTTAACCTCCTTTTTTTGCTCTTGGATGAGCGGTTAAA